>JBFKXW010000006.1:0-22911 GCA_041637915.1 Pseudomonadales bacterium
AGAGACGGCGGAAGCTGAGTCTGCCTGAGGCAAGACAGTCTCGAATGAGAAACGGGCTTCCTGGTGAAGCCCGTTTTTCGTTGGCGAGGGTGAAATGGGTTCAGGAGGGGTGTGATCGTGGAGGAGTTCCTGAAACTGGCGGCAGGCGTCGCTGTACTGGTCATCAGTGCGACGATCCTGCTCTTTTGTGCGCGCATGGTCTGGCGCAACCGCAACAGCGACAGGGCTTGCGCTGAGAACCGGTCTGCCCTGCGGGAGGTGTTGCTGGAGGGCATGGTGTATCTGCTGGTGCTCTCTGCGGCTGCCGCCTTCGTGTTGTATCGCTACGCAGGGGGCACGTGATCGGTCGTTTCGCAGGCGCAAGGCATCCGTCGGGTTCGCGCCGGAACCGGGCGGGGTGCTGACCCGTATCGCGGCATGTACGGCCTCCCGCGTGCGCCGGATCTTCAGCAGTTTCTGCGGTTTTCGATCAAGCTGTCGACTACCGCAGGGTCTGCCAGTGTGGTGGTGTCTCCTAGATTGTCCAGTTCATTGGCTGCGATCTTGCGCAGAATCCGACGCATGATTTTGCCGGACCGGGTTTTCGGAAGGCCCGGTGCGAACTGGATCAGGTCGGGCTTGGCGATCGCGCCAATTTCCCGTATCACCATCTCACGCAGTGACTGCTCGAGTGCGGCGTCACCCGTAACGCCTTTCATGGGTGTGACGTAGGCGTAGATGCCCTGGCCCTTTACATCGTGCTCGTAACCCACCACTGCGGCTTCCGCGACCTGCTCGTGCAGCACCAGCGCACTTTCCACTTCTGCTGTGCCGATGCGGTGGCCTGAGACATTCAGGACGTCATCAACGCGGCCGGTAATCCAGTAATAACCGTCTTCGTCCCGACGGGCGCCGTCACCGGTAAAGTAATAACCCGGGTATGCGGAGTAGTAGGTCTGCACACAGCGATCATGGTCGCCGTAGACCGTGCGGATCTGGCTGGGCCAGGAGGCCTGAATCACCAGGTTGCCCGACGCAGCCCCCTCCAGCAGCTCCCCGTTTTCATCCATCAGGGCGGGCTGTACGCCAAAGAAAGGCAACGTGGCAGAGCCGGGCTTCAGGTCAAAGGCACCCGGTAGGGGCGCGATCATGATGGCACCGGTTTCTGTCTGCCACCAGGTATCCACGATAGGACAGCGGGATCCCCCGACGACGCGGTGGTACCACTCCCATGCTTCCGGGTTGATGGGCTCTCCGACCGTGCCCAGCAGTCGCAGGGACTTGCGTGAGGTGGCAGTGACGGGTTCGTCCCCCAGCGCCATCAACGCACGAATGGCGGTGGGCGCGGTGTAGAAGGTATTTACCTGATGCTTGTCGACGACCTGCCAGCAGCGGCTGGCGTCCGGATAGGTCGGGACGCCTTCGAACATCAGTGTGGTCGCGCCGTTGGAAAGCGGGCCATAGATGATATAGCTGTGCCCCGTCACCCAGCCCACGTCCGCGGTGCACCAGTAGATATCCCCTTCGCGATAGTCGAGTACGTAGCGGTGCGTCATGGTGGCTTGCAGCAGATACCCGCCGGTGGTGTGCAGCACGCCCTTGGGCTTCCCGGTGGAGCCGGAGGTGTACAGGATGAACAGGGGATCCTCGGCGTCCATTTCCTCTGCGGGACAGCCCGTGTCTGCCGCAGCCATGGCCTGCTGCATCCAGACGTCCCGGCCCTCCTGCCAAGCGATGTCGCCGCCAGTGTGTTTGGCAACCAGCACGGTGTGCACGTTGGGGCACTGCGAGACCGCTGCATCGGCGTTGGCTTTCAGGGGAATGGTCTTCGCGCCACGCACGCCCTCATCGGCCGTGATAACGGTCTGGCAATCTGAATCCAGGATGCGATCCTTCAGAGATTCTGGAGAGAAGCCACCGAAAACGACAGAGTGCACGGCACCAATTCGGGTGCAGGCGAGCATCGCATAGGCTGCCAGCGGAATCATCGGCATGTAGATGCAGACGCGATCCCCTTTGCGGACACCCCGTGATTTGAGCACGTTCGCAAGTCGGCAAACTTCCGCATGCAGTTCACGGTAGCTGATGTGAGCGTCGGTATCCGGCTCGTCCCCTTCCCAGATGATGGCGGTCTGATCGGCACGCTTTTCCAGGTGCCGGTCGATGCAGTTGTAGCTGACGTTGAGCCTGCCATTGCGAAACCACGTCGCGCGCCCATCGGCAAGCGAGCAGTCCTGGACCTGATCCCACTCGCGAAACCAGTCGATGTGCTCACGCGCACGGGCGGCCCAGAAACCTTCCGGGTCCCGCAGCGATTCCCGGTACCAGGTGTCATACGTCGCACGGTCCATGTTTGCGCCTGCTGCGTACGCCTGATCGACGGGATAGGTCTTGCCGGACATGAGGGGGGCTCCGTGTGGCTCTGAAAATTACTGCAACCGATGATAGCGCGCGGGGCAGCAGCAAACCAACGCGCGGTCAGCCTGGCGGATGAGCCCGCCGGTAGCGCGCGATCAACCCGCACGTGGAACTGTCCGGGCCACTGACATCGTCTGGTGCGGTCAACTGGTCCAGCACCTCCCCCGCCAACTGCTTGCCCAGCTCAACCCCCCATTGATCGAACGGGTTGATGCCCCAGATCATGCCCTGCACAAACACCTTGTGTTCATACAGTGCGATCAGCGCGCCGAGGGTGCTGGGAGTGAGTTGCTCCATGGTGATGGTGTTCGAGGGCCGGTTGCCCGGGTGCACGCGATGGGGTGCCAGGCGCCGGGCCTCATCATCCGACAGCCCGCTTTCCACCAGCGCAGCGTGCGCCTCGGCCAGACTGCGGCCAGTAGCCAGCGCCTTGCTCTGGCTGAGGCAACTTGCGAACAACTGCGCGTGGTGGTCGTGGAGCGTGTGGTGGGGGCGCAGGGGCACGATGAAATCCACCGGGATCAGGTCGGTGCCCTGATGCAGCAACTGATGAAATGCATGCTGCCCGTTGCTGCCCTCGCCACCCCAGAGCACCATGCCGGTGCCATATTCCACCGCCGTCGCATCCCCACGGACGCGCTTGCCGTTGCTCTCCATGTCGAGCTGCTGCAGGTAGGCGGGCAGGCCGCGCAAGCTGTGATCGTAGGGCACGACCGCGTGGGACGCGGCCTGCCCGAAATTGCGGTACCAGATGCCCAGCAGTCCGAGCAGCACGGGCAGGTTCTGCTCGAACGGTGTTTCGCGGAAATGTACGTCCATGGCGTGCGCACCCTGCAGCAGTGCGCGAAAATTCTTCATGCCCACTCGCAGTGCGATGGGGAGCCCGATGGCGGACCACAATGAGTAGCGGCCGCCGACCCAGTCCCACATCGGAAAAATGTGTTCTGCGGCCACGCCGAACTCAAGCGCCCGCTGCGTGTTCGCGGTGACCGCAATCAGATGTTTGCCCAGATCCGCTTCGCGGCCGCCCTGCTGCAGGAACCATGTGCGGGCACTGCGGGCGTTGGCTAGCGTCTCCTGTGTGGTGAAGGATTTCGATGCGACCAGAAAGAGCGTGGTTTCGGCGCGCAGTTTGGCGAGCGTATCGGCCAGGTGGGCACCATCAATGTTGGCAACGAAATGACATCGAATCGCGTCGTGCCAGTAGGGTTTGAGTGCCTCTGATACCACTTTGGGGCCCAGATAGGAGCCGCCAATCCCCAGGCATACGACATCGCGAATCGGTTCGCCTCGATAGCCCGCCCATTGCCTGCTGTGCAGCGCCTGCGTGAGTGCCTCCATCCGGTCCAGGGTGGCGTGCACTGTGTCCACGACATTCGCGCCGGCCACCTGAACCGCACTGCCGCGCGGTGCGCGCAGTGCCGTATGCAGTGCCGGCCGATTCTCCGTGGGATTGATCTGTGCACCAGAAAACATCGCTTCCGTACGCTGCGCAAGTCCGGCTTCCTGCGCGAGCGAAGTGAGCAGGTGCAGAGTTTCTGCGGTCAGTCGGTTCTTCGAATAGTCCAGATGTAAACCGGCGCCCTCCACTGAGAAGCATTCGAACCGTCCGGGATCCTGTGCAAACAGCCGGGCGATGGTCGTGTCTTCCTGTGCCTTCCGGTGTGCAAGCAATGCCTGCCATGCTGGCAGCCTGGCAGGAGAGGCGGTCTGGGTGTCAGCATCCATGGTCAAGTTGCACGGCGCGCTGAATCAGCGCGAACCTCCACGGGTCCGGACAATGTGTTCAGAGTGTAGCAAGTGGGCCGAGTTGCGCAGTCAGGCAACCTGTACCGGAATCGAGCGGGCCGTTTCCAGTATGTCGTTGTTCTCGTCGAGGTACACAAGCCGTGGCTTGTAACCGACCAGCTCCGCGTCACTGTAATGGGCATAGGCACAAATGATGATCCGGTGGCCCGGTTTGGCTTTATGCGCAGCTGCGCCATTCACGGAAATCACCCGGGAGCCGGCTTCCCCGCGGATCACGTAGGTGGTGAACCGCTCGCCGTTGTCGATGTTGTAAATCTGAATCTGCTCATATTCACGCATGCCGGCAAGATCCAGCAGTTCCCCATCAATGGCGCAGGAACCCTCGTATTCAAGCACCGCGTGCGTCACGCGGGCCTGGTGCAGTTTGGCTTTCAACATGATCGAGTGCATTGTCCTGCCGCCTCGCCGTTATCTTCCGTTTGCCCCCGCAAATCCCAACATAATCAAGAGCATTGGGTACAGAAGGCGCAAAAGTATGCCCTAACTATAGAACACGATCAACGCAATCGTAAGACACAATTTATGCGACTGTTACATTGTCAATGAGCCGTGTTTCGCCCAATTTGACCGCAGCCAGAATGACCAGTTCCACATCGCCCCGGGAGGCCGGTTGCAGGTCACTGCGTCGGCAAATGCTCACATAATCCGTATGGAAGCCCGCGGACTGCAATTGCGCGGCGCACTGCGACTCCAGTTCCCGGAATGCTGTTTCCGAGTGGCTGACCTGATCTGACAGCGCGCGCAGTGCGCGATGAAATGTCGGAGCCAAGGCGCGTTCCTCGGTAGTCAGATAGCCGTTGCGGGAACTCATGGCAAGGCCGTCCTCCTCGCGCCGGGTTGCCACGCCAAAGATTGTGACCGGCAGGCACAGGTCCTTCGTCATGCGACGAATGACCTGCAACTGCTGAAAATCCTTCTCCCCGAAATATGCGGCGTCTGGCTGGGCAATATTGAGCAGCTTGCATACCACGGTTGCCACTCCCCGGAAATGGCCAGGGCGGGAAGCGCCGCAGTGCAGGTCCGACAGCCGCGGCACCTCCACGGCGGTCTGCTCTGCCAGTGGCACCGGGTACATCTCCTTCGCTTGCGGCATGAACAGGCATGCAGTACCCGCGGCCGTGAGTTTTTCGATGTCTTCATCCGGCGTGCGCGGGTAGCGATCAAGATCTTCACCGGCACCAAACTGCAGCGGGTTGACGAAGATGCTGGCAACCACGGTATGGCCGTCCCGTCGGGCCGCCGCTATGAGGTCCATGTGGCCTGCATGCAGGTTGCCCATGGTCGGCACCAGCGCCACGCTGCTGCCATTCGCTCGCAGCGCGGCAACCTCCCGTCGGACCTCAGCGACGCGTTCTACGATCTTCATGTCCAGACGATCGTCTGATCTGCGCGTCTGGGACTCACTCGGCGAACCAGTGCTCGGCGGCCGGGTAGGCGCCTTCCCGAACGGCCGTCACATAGGCTTGGAATGCGTCCTCAATCCCTGTCTGACCAGCCAGAAAATCGTGTACGAAGCGAGGGGAGCGGCCGACACCCAGTCCGAGCATGTCGTGCATGACCAGCACCTGACCGTCCAGGTTTGGGCCCGCACCGATCCCGATGGTGGGGACAGAAACCTGCTGCTGAATACGCGTGGCCAGTGGTTCCGGTACGCATTCCAGCAGCACGATGGCAGCGCCTGCCTCCGTCAGGATGCGCACATCCTCCAGAATCCGCTCTGCCGTTTCAGCATCACGGCCCTGTACCCGGAAGCCGCCGAAACAATTGACCGACTGGGGGGTGAGCCCCAGGTGAACGCAGCAGGGCACGCCGTTTTCATGCAGTCGCGCCACCCGCTCCGCCAGTTCGCGGCCGCCCTCGATCTTGACCACCTGTGCGCCGGCACGCATCAGCTGGCCGGCATTGCGTAGCGTCTCATCCAGCGTGGCGAAACTCATGAACGGCAGATCGGCCATGATCATGGGCCGCATCTCGGTTTCCTGTGTGCCCCGTTTGACCGCCTCCACGTGGTAGGTCATGTCGTCTACCGTCACCGGAATGGTGCTGTTATGGCCCTGCAGGACCATGCCCAGGGAGTCCCCAACCAGAATCACCTCGATGCCGGCGTTTGCCATGCAACGCGCGAAGCTGGCGTCGTAGGCGGTCAGGCAGGCAAAGCGCTCGCCGCGCTCCCGGTAGCCTGCCAGCGTCAGCAGATTGATTCGTTTCATGGTTGTCGCCTGTTGTCCTGCCGGTCAGGTTAGCGGAGTTTCCGCCGCTGGCAATGGATTGAAGTAATTGCGGCCACTGGTGCATTCTGCGATGCGGTCCAGCAGGCCCTGATAATCCTGCTCACTGGTCGCCAGGTTGATCTCCGCAGCGTTGACGATCAGCAGGGGGGATTGCTGGTAATCATGAAAAAAAGAAGCGTACGCGGCATTGAGCGCCTCCAGGTAGCGGGCAGGAATGCGTTGCTCGAAGGAATGGCCGCGCCGCGCAATCCGTTTCTGCAACACCTCCGCCGGTGCCTGCAGGTAAATGACCAGGTCCGGTGGGGGAACGTCGATGGTCAGGCTTTTATAGACTTTATGGTACAGGTCGAGTTCATCGCTGGAGAGGTTGATGGAAGCAAAGATCCGATCCTTTTCCAGCAGGTAGTCGGCAATGTGTCCGTAATGGAACAGGTCTCCCTGCTGCCCGCCTGCGCCCGGTGTGGTCAGGGCCTGCAACTGCTGGGAGCGCTGGAACAGAAAGAACAGTTGGGTGGCCAGTGCGTGCTGCGCCTGGTTCTCGTAGAACCGCTCCAGAAATGGATTCGCCTCCGGCTGTTCCAGCACCAGACCGTAGCCAAGGGTTTCAGCCAGTCGACGGGCCAGTGTGGTCTTGCCGACCCCGATCGTGCCTTCTATGGCGATGAACTTGCGCGTATCTGCAGACATGGGTGCGGTGGCCTAATAACTGATCCTGCGCAGATGAGCGCCGGGCCGGGCCCGGATCAGCGAGCGGATGGTGCGCCCGTCCGGCAGCTTCCAGTCCGACGCGATTTCGGCCAAAGGGTATAGAACAAAATCACGCTTGGCCATCTCTGGGTGGGGCAACGTCAGCGGGCGGGTCTGTACTGCCTGCTCTCCGTACAACAGGATGTCCAGATCCAGCGTTCGAGCGCCCCAGCGCTGCCCCCTGCGACGCCCCTGCCGGTGCTCAATCGCCTGCAGGCGCCGCAGCAGGGCCAGTGGTGGCAGACGGGTGTGCAGCGTGGCCACTGCATTCAGATAGGCGGGCTGGGTCGGTGGACCGAACGGTGGGTTGCGATAGACGGGGGAAACCGCACAGAACCGGGTGCCGGGCAGCCGACGGAGCGCTGACAGCGCAGTACGCAACTGGAGGCGGGGTTTGCACAGGTTCGAGCCGAGCCCGATCGCGACCCGTTGAGCTTGCTGGTTCACTCGGCGGGCGGGCGACGGCGACGGCGACGGCGACGGCGACGGCGGGGTGCAGTGGCGGGCTCGCCGTCACTCTGGCTGTCGTCCTGGCTGTCGTCCGCGCTTATCTCGCTGCGGGTGACCGGGTGGGTCTCCTGGAATTTTGTCCACCATTCGCCCAGCCCGTCCAGGTTTTCACCGGCTGCTTCGCGCAGCAACAGGAAATCATAGGCGGCGCGGAAGCGGCGGTGCTCCAGCAGTTGCAGGGCGCGCTTACCCGTGCGATTCGGCAGCCGGAACTGCAGATCCCAGATGTCCTTCACAACCATGCTGAAACGTTTGGGAATGCTGATCGACTGGCACTGTTCCATGATGACGGCATGGGCGGCGCGGTTGCAGGCCTCCAACGGTGAGTCGCCGGCATCCAGCTGCGCCCGGTGCTGCTCCAGAAACTCTGGCCACAGGAAAACCGCGATCAGGAAGGCCGGTGTGATGCGTAGGTCATTGGCAACGCGGTCGTCCGTGTTGATCAGCGCCTGGCGGATCAGCGCTGCGACTTCCGGCTGCTCCGGGTAGTACTCCGCCAGTGTGGGGAAGAGGTACTCGGTGAGTCCGTATTCATCCAGCAGTTCCATGCTGCGCACTGCGTGGCCGTACATGAACAATTTGGTGTACTCATCGAAAAGCCGTGCCGGTGGTACATGCACCAGTAGTTTGCCCAGTTTGCGAATGGCCGCCTGCTCCTCCTCGCCGACCTCCAGGCCGAGTTTGGCCTGGAGTCGGGCAGCGCGCAGCATGCGCACCGGGTCTTCACGGAAACGTTCCGCCGGGGTGCCGAGCACGCGGATTTTCTTCTCCCGCAGGTCGTCGATGCCATCGCTGAAGTCCAGCACCGTCCAGTCGGCGGGCCGCAGGTACAGGGCATTGATCGTGAAATCACGGCGGGCGGCATCCGTTTCCAGGGTGCCGTAGACGTTATCGCGCAGGATGCGCCCGGTCTCCTCATGCAGTTCGGCATCGCCCTCACTCTCGGCGGTGTCCCAATGCTCGCCACCGGCACGAAAGGTGGCCACTTCCGTGGTTTCCCGGCCATGGCGGATATGCGCGAGACGGAATCGCCGACCGATCAGCCGGGAATTTCGGAACAGGGAGCGTACCTGCTCAGGATGGGCCGACGTCGCGACATCGAAATCCTTGGGGGGAATGCCCAGCAGCAGATCCCGCAGGCAGCCACCGACGAGGTAGGCCTCGTGTCCGGCATCATTGAGTTTCTCCACGATTTGCAGAGCATTCGGATTGATTTTCGACGGCTCAATGCCGTGCTCTGCTTCCGCGATTTCCTTCACGCGCACTCCTGTCGCACTGGGGCGAGTTGCGATGATAACCATTTGCCACGCGCCGTATTCCATGAATGCTCTCGCGCTGCAGTTCGTGCAGCGGGGCGATATCGGGCGGGCCTTTTCGTATTCCGGTCCGGCTCGGTCTCTTCCGGCTCGGCGCCGTTTCACCAGTGCATAGCAGGTTCCTGCGGGAACCTGGCGGAACGCTCATGCAGAGGAGGTGGGCGAAACTGCTGCATGCGCCGATGAAACGCGGCATCTTTTTACCATGACTTGGCTGCCAGGGAAAATGGCGCGGTGAGAAAAACGAGGGGAAGTTCCAAAGAACTTCCCCTCACAGGATGAAGCAAGGGATTGTTGTTGTTATTCCGTGAGGCATCCGTGCCTCTTCACCCGCAGGCTCTGGTCCTCGTGACCCTGGCCGATTCCCGTGTCAGTCGCATAGGCGCTCATTGACAACCTAATTCAATGCAGATTGCGTGCCAAAATTAAAAAAACCATATATATCAGTGATATATGTATTTATTCAAAGAAATCACTGTAATATTCGATGGCAAAGTGTTACCAGTTGTGCGCTTTGTGCTGATTGTGTTTCGATTCGTAACGATTACGCGCGCTCGGTTTCATCCCTGCAGGACTTGCCAAGTCGCGGAATTCCCAGCTTCTGACGTTTCTCCCACAGGCACTTCCGGCTGATTCCCAGGTTTTGGGCAATCTCGGTTTCCGTCATCTGGTGCTGATGGCTGCGCAGGAAGTGCTCCACGTATTGCTCGAGGCTCAGTTGGTGCGGGTGCGACAGCGAGCCTATACCGGTATCTGGGGCCTGGTTTGTCTCTGGGTCGAATTGCAGGTCCGCAGCACCGATCAGGGCATGGTCGGTGAGAATGCACGCACGGTGAATCACGTTGTCGAGTTCCCGGACATTACCGCGCCAGGCTGCGCCACACAGGGCGCGCAAGGCGTCGTTGTCGAAACCCCGGATTTCGCGCTGTAAGGTACGGGCATGTTGACGCAACAGCGAATCGGCCAGGGCCGGAATGTCCTCGATGCGATCACGCAGCGGTGGCATGCGCACTGCGAGCACATTCAGTCGAAAGTACAAATCCTCACGGAAGCGGCCCTCGCGCACCAATGCAGCCAAATCACGATGCGTGGCGGCTACGACCCGCACATTGACCGCATGGGTGCGGGTGGCGCCTACGCGCCGTATCTCGCCCTCCTGAAGTACGCGCAAGAGACGGGCCTGTGCTTCCAGGGGTAATTCGCCCACTTCGTCCAGAAATAGCGTGCCCCGGTCTGCTGCTTCCACGAGACCGCGTCGCTTGCTGACTGCGCCGGTAAACGCGCCTTTTTCATTGCCGAACAGCTCTGCTTCCACCAACGTGTCCGGAATGGCTGCGCAGTTGACCGCGACGAACTCTCCATTGTCCCGCTTGCTCAGGGCATGCAATGCACGAGCGGCCAACTCTTTCCCAGTCCCGGTCTCGCCACTGATCAGGACGGTGGCCTCGGTCGGTGCGGCGCGTTCGATATAGCGAAAGACCGCCTGCATGGCCGGCGACGAACCGGTCATGCCATGGAAGCAGGCTGTGGTGCGCGATTGACCGGGCTGTGGTGCTGTGCCCATTACGGGCATTCGGCAGACGTGTTGATTCGACAAACTTCCTGAGCATTCATGGCGATGCGTGCATCCCTGCGCGACTCCAGCCCCAATCTACCCCAACTCCTCGAGGCGGGCCAGTCGCGTCAGCGCGTCAAATCAGCCGCAAGCGCGATCTCTTGGTCGGCCGGTACCAGCCGGCGTTGCCAGCAGCGGGCCGCAGAGTCCAGCAGGCCGATGACGTCGTGCCGGTGCGTCAGGGTGGGAATCGGCTGGCCGAGCAGTTCCAGTGCGCGGCAAAGATTTTCGGTGGCGCGCTGATTGTCGATGGCGGGCGCGCCGGTCTGCTTGCTGAGCTTGGCGCCATTGCGGGTGAGCATGGGCACATGCAGGTATTCCGGTGACGGAATTTGCAGGGCATCCTGCAAACACAGGTGCAATGGCGTGGCGTCGAGCAGGTCCGCGCCGCGCAGTATCTGCGTAATGTGCTGTGCGGCGTCATCCGCCACCACGGCCAGGTGGTAGGCAATCAGGCCATCCCGGCGACGCACGATGAAATCACCGAGGCTACTTCGCGGGTGCTGCTGCAGGCCGTGTATGCCGTCCTCAAAGCAGACATCGGGACCCTCGGGAACGCGAAAACGTACCGAATACGGGCGTGCCGGCGGTTCCAGACGGGCATGGCAGGTGCCCGGATAGATTGGGGTCTGCGCCAGTTCGCGGCGACTGCAGGTGCAGTGGAACAGGTGGCCGTTCTGCCGAAGCTGTTGCAGCGCTGCCTGGTGCTGCCGGGCCCGTTGGGATTGATAGGTCACCGGTTCTGAGGAGCACAGGCCGTGGGCTTTCAGTGCCTTCAGGATATCTGCTCGGGCGCCGGCGACCTCCCGTGGCGGGTCGATGTCCTCCACACGGATCAGCCAGCGCCCACCTTGTGCAACGACATCCAGATAGCTCGCCAGCGCCGCATACAGGGACCCGAAATGCAGTGGGCCGGTAGGTGACGGCGCGAAGCGCCCCACGACATGTGGCTCGGAAGTCGCAGTGGCAGTGGCCGAGTTCGTCACTGCGCGTCAGCGGGAGCCGGCAACAGGCAGGTTCTAGCGGCCTACTTGTCGTTCTTTCACCTCGGCCAGTGTTTTGCAGTCAATGCAAAGCGTGGCCGTGGGGCGGGCTTCCAGACGCCGAACGCCAATCTCAACGCCGCAGGAATTGCAGTAGCCGTAGTCTTCACGATCAATCAGGTCCAGCGTGTCATCAATCTTGCGGATGAGTTTCCGCTCCCGGTCACGGGTGCGTAGTTCCAGGCTGAATTCCTCTTCCTGGGTGGCGCGGTCGCTGGGGTCTGCGAAGTTCGCGGCTTCCTCCTTCATGTGGATCATGGTCCGATCCACTTCCTGCATGAGTTCGTGCTTCCACTTGAGCAGAATCTGAGAGAAGTGCTCGAGTTGCTCGCGAGACATGTACTCTTCATTGGACTTTGAATTGTACGGTTTGATCTCCGACATCTGCGGCCCGGACAGGATGCTGGCCGAGGCGCGCCGTGGGTTGGGGCGCGCGCTTGCGACGGACTTCCGTGCTGCCGGCTTCTTGGCAGCCGGTGCCGCTTTCGCCGGTGCCTGTTTGGGTGCCGCAGCGGTAGCTGTCTTGGTGGCTGTAGGCTTGGCCGCCTTGCTGGTGGCGCGTGCAGGCTTGGCTGCTGCCGCCGGCTTTTTGGTTGTGGTCTTTGTCGCCCGCGCTGTCTTCGGTTTGGTCGCGGCTGTACTGCTCTTGGTGCTGCTGCGCGCTGTAGTCTTGCGCGTGGCAGTGCTGGTCGTCTTTGCCTTTGCGCTGGCTGCAGTGGTCTTCTTGTTGGGTGCTGCCTTTTTGGCCGCTGGTTTTGAAGTGGCCGCCGGTTTGCGCGTCGTGGTTGCTTTCTTGGCCGGTGCGGCGCTGGTCTTTCGCTTGGTGGATACTTTTTTCACTGCTTTCGCTACTGCTGCCTTCACGGAGGCGGCCGCGCTTTTGCGCGCCGCTGGTTTCTTGGTGGTTGCCGTCTTGGTGGCGGCGGGTTTGCGGGCGGCGGCGCGTTTCGCCGCAGGTTTGGTGGTCGTCCTGGCCCGGGTCGTGGTGGTTTTACGACCGCTGGTTCCACTTTTCGATGTGGATTTCGTGCCTTTTGGCATACGCGAGGCCTCCCGCTGATAATAACAATCCCTTGCAGCCGCCTTTGGCGCACAACCCTCTTCGGAGGGGCGGGCGCCGGAAGGGCGGAAATCCCCTCTCGGCCCTGCAAAACGCAGCGAAGCTATCAGAAATCTGAGGGCCATACCAGTTTCGCGCGCTCCTGCGCTTCGGCCATGGTCCGTAGAGGCGTGAGTGCTTCCCTGCCTGCGCTCAATTATAGTCCCTGCACACCATGGAGAGGAGCGACTGCGTGAGGAAGCAGAAACGGGCATACCACGCAGATCGCGAAGGGGTGCCCAGGGTTGCTGATCGGATGAAGGATATCCAGCCGTTCCATGTCATGGCGCTGTTGGGGCGTGCCCGCGAACTGGAAGCTCAGGGGCGGGATATCGTGCATCTGGAGGTCGGGGAACCGGATTTCGTCACACCGGAGCCGATCTGCCTGCGTGGTGCAGAGGCGCTCGCTGCCGGGCAGACCCACTACACGCCGGCAGCAGGGCTGCCGGCACTGCGGGAGTCCATCGCGGCGTGGTACCAGAGCCGTTTCGCGGTGTCTGTGTCGGCACAGCGTATTCTGGTCACCCCGGGGGCCTCGGGGGCGTTGTCGATTCTCGCGCCCTGTCTGTTCGGGCCTGGCGATGAGGTCCTCATGCCGGATCCGGGATACCCCTGTAACCGGAGCTTTGTATTGTGCGCCGGCGCTACACCCGTGATGGTTCCGGTCGGAGCAGCGGACGGCTGGCAACTGACTCCGGAACGGGTGGCGGCGCATTGGTCCAAACGTACCCGCGCCGTCCTGTTGGCCAGCCCGGCCAATCCGACCGGCACGGTCCTCAGTCAGGAGCAGCTGCAGGCCATCTGCGATGCCGTGGCGAGCCGGGGCGGTGTAGTGATCTGTGATGAAATCTATCAGGGCCTGCAATACAGCGGAGAGCCCTGCACTGCACTGCAATGCAGCGAGAACGTTTTTGTCGTGAACAGCTTCTCGAAATATTTTGGCATGACTGGCTGGCGGGTGGGATGGCTGGTGGCGCCCCAGTGGGCCTGTGAGCCGCTGGAGCGGCTCGCCCAGAATGTCTTCCTGGCTGCGCCGACCCTGGCACAGCATGCGGCGCTGGCGGCATTTGAGCCTGCCGTGCAGCAGGAACTGCAATCCCGTTGTGCGCAGTTCGAGGCGCGCCGCAATGCCCTGCTGGACGCATTGAATCCGCTGCCGCTCAGATGCCTGGCAGAACCGGGTGGTGCCTTTTACCTGTACCTGGATTTGAGCGCGACCGGAGAGCGTGCCATGCCATTCTGCCAGCGGCTGCTGGAGGAGCATGGTGTGGCGGTCACGCCCGGAAACGATTTCGGTCAGCACGAAGCCGAGCAACGAATCCGCATCGCCTACACCACCGACGAGGCGCGCCTTCGGGAAGGTGTGGAGCGCATGCGTTGCGCCATCGCGCGATAACGCGGTGCCTGCCTAGGCAGGCGGATCGGACACCTCGATCCCTCCGGATTGCTCCCGAATGTCCCAGAGGGTCAGGCCAGCCCCCGCGCAGGGGCCCGCCAGACAGTGGCCACTGGCGGAATCGAAAAGCGCTCCATGGTTTGCACACACAATATGGTGCCGGTCAGCAGCCAGAAACTCGTGCGGTTGCCAGTTCAGGGGCAAACCGATGTGCGGACACTGGTTGCGATAGGCGTGCAGGCGGCCATGTACCCGCACGGCGAAACCGGCGACGCCCTGCACCTCAAAGGCGCGGGAGGCGCCGGGTGGCAAGGCGTGGCTGTCGAAAACCCAGTGCCAGTTTCCCTGCATTATGCTGAATCCGGGATCTTCTCGTTGCCGGGCTGATGCTCCGGCAGAATGACCGTGAAGGTGGCACCTTCGCCCGGTGCGGAATGCGCGTTGATTTCACCATGGTGGCGCTCCGCGATTTTCCGACAAATCGACAGGCCCACGCCGGAACCCTGGTACTCAAGCCGCCCATGCAGGCGGGAGAAAACGCCGAAAATATGGTCTGCATCAGCCTGGCTGAAGCCAATACCGTTGTCCTTGAACTGCAGCCGCCAGCACAGGTGTTCCATTGGCCTGTTGCGCACCACGCGATCGGCGCGAATCTGGATCAGCGGCCGGTTGCCCGCGAGTTGATATTTCAGCCCGTTCCCGATCAGGTTCTGGAACAATTGGCGCATCTGGACCGGGTCCGCATCGACCGTCGGCAGCCTGTCGGCCTCCAGTTGTGCATCGGTATCCTGCATGCGGATCTGCAGGTCATCGAGCACTTCCGTGAGCACGACGTTGAGATCAGTGGGTACGAAGGGTGCCGCTTTGGACGTGACGCGCGCCAGTGTCAGCAAGCCATCGATCAAGGCCGACATGCGATCGGCTGCATTGATCATCCGGTCGAGGAAATCCAGCCCCTGCTCGTCGAGTTGCTCGCCCCGCGTGCTTCGCAGCAGGGACCCGAACCGCTGGACCTTGCGTAAGGGCTCCTGGAGATCATGGGAGGCAGCGCGTGCAAAGCTATCCAGTTCCTGATTGCTGGCGGCCAGGTCATCGGCGGTTTCCTGCAAACGTCGCTCGAAGGCCTTGCGATGCGAGATGTCCCGCAGCACCACCATCGCGCCAATGCGGCGCTGGTCGGGATCCAGCAATGCAGTGCCGGAAACCTCCACGTAAACACCTTCTGGCTGAATCTCATTCTGGATAAGGTACTCAACATTGTGTACCTGCTCTCCGACAAGGATGCGATGGATGGGCAGGCTTTCTTCGAGGATGGGTTCCAGCGTGTCCGGGTCGAGCCAGCCGATCAGGTTGGGAACGGGTCGGGCACGGGTGAGCGCCGCAACGTTGGGGAACAACGATTCGGTTTTTGGGTTGACCATCAGGGGCTGGCCGGTTCGCGCCACGATCAGCCCCTCGTCCATGGACTGCATGATGTTTTGCAGGAGTTGTCGTTGCTCCCGCTCATTGTTTTCCATCCGCCGCCGCAGGGTGATGTCGTTCAGGACGGCAATGCGCGTTTGCTGACCCTCTGCGCCGGTACTGCTGACGGAAACCTGCACGAACAGCGTCTCCCGGCCTGGCAGCGCGACCTTGTATTCCGCATTGGAAGCCGAGAGCAACTCCTCTTCCCGGACGCTTGGGAACAGTTCAGTGATATGCGAGGGCAGGCTGGCATCCGGTCCGTTGCCGAACAACTGGTTTGCTGCGCGATTGCTGCTTTCGATGCGACCCTCCTCATCCAGCACAAAGATCGCGTTGCTTGCCGTGTCCAGCAGCCCGCGGATGCGGGCCTCGCTGCGGCGCAGTTCCCGTGTGCGTTCCGCAACGGCGACCGAGACGATCTGCTCGCGGTGCATTAACGTATAGATGAAGCCGGTGATCACCGTAGTGAGTGCCAGCATACCCAGCAAGAGCCCCAGCGGCTGCCACTGCACCCCTGGGTTACTGGTCAGGCTGGGCAGGTTCCGAATCAGCCAGATGCGACCCGCGAACAGCACCTTGGATTCCTGTTTCCAGGCATCCGATGCCGGAACCGCAGGTTCGGCGCCATGACTGTACACAAAGCGCTCAGCGCCCCCGGTGATGTCGTGCAGCGTCGTGTAAATCGGCGCGTCATTCTGAAGCACGCTGTAGACCGCGTTCTGCAACACGGTCTTGATGCGGACGACTGCGATGATGAAACCGGACAGGTTGCGCTGCCGGTCGATACTGGTATGTCGGCTTCCCAAGTACACCGGCTCTACCACCAGGACGCCCGGTGCCGGGTCGATTTCCTGTGGCAGACGAATCGCTGGCGTTGCCTGCATCAGGCCGCTGCTGCGGGCCAGTTCAAGTGTCTTGAGTACGACCGGGTCGCTGCCCTGATCGAACCCCAGCAGCGTCCTATTCACTTTGAAGGGTACGACGTACTGTACCGGGTAGTAGTATGCCCGTTCCCGCGCGGTCTGCATCAGCCCAGTGCTGTCCATTTCCTGAATGCGATAGTCGACTTCCAGGGCCTGGGAAACGGTTGCTTCATGGCGCCGCCGGTCTGATTGGGAAACATGTGGAACCCACTGCAACGAGTGCACCGAGGTATGGCGGCGATGCTGGAGGTCACCAAACAGTTTGAATTCATCCGCGTCCACGACTTCAGAAGCCTGGTAGAGACCATACATGTTCATGGCGCTCTCCTGGCTGGAGATCAGGCGTTGCGCAATCGCACTGCTGCGCGCCGTCGCAAGGCGCATGAAAACGGCCTGCTGGTCCCGTTCGATGGAGTGCGTCGCCATTCGGTACAGCGCGAAGGAGCCGGATAGCCCGATCAGGGCGGTCACCAGAAGACCGAGTATTGCGCTACGGTTCAAGCCTGCACGCCCTGTACAAACCAATCCATGGTCTCCAGCCATGGATCATCGCGTTCCCGCCGCACGCCGGCCGGGATCAGGGCTTCTCCCGCCCGGTCGTAAATGGGGCCGGTGTACACGCTGCGCTCGCCGGCAAGAAACTGTTTGTGCAGATTCATGATCTGGGCACGGCCGGCCGACGGCACCCGGGGGCCGAATGGAGCCAGTACCACAATGCCCTCCCGCAAACCGAGGCGCTGCATGGGTGCCAGCTTTTCTCCCGCGCTGATCTTTTCCAGGTAGTCACTCAACAGGGGCCACCAGTCCCACTGGACGCTGGTGAGGACATGTCCCGGTGCCAGTGAGGCCAGGTCCGAGTGATAACCAACACAGGAGACATCACGATTGCTGCTGGTTTCGACCACTACCCGAGGGCTGTCCACATGACAGGTGATCACATCGGCGCCACTGTCGATCAGGCTGTTGCAGGCATCCCGCTCTGCCTCGGGATGAAACCACCTGCCCGTGGTGCGCACCTCCAGTGTGGCGAAGGGCTGTACCAGGCGAGCGCCAAGCAGGAACGCATTGATGTTGCGGTAAACGTGCGGAATCATCATCGCTGCAACAAAGCCGAGGCGGCCATTGCGGCTTGCATGGCCGGCCGCCACCCCTGCGAGAAACATGCCCTCATCGATGTAGGCGAAATAAGTGCTGACGTTGGCAGGGTGCCCGGGCAGATAGAGCCCGCCCGCATGCACGAACTGCACCTCCGGATAAGCGCGCGCGACGTCCAGCACATACGGATCGAAGTATCCGTAGGAGGTGGGGAACACCAGGTTGACGCCATCGCCCTCGATCATGCCGCGCATCACTTCGGTGACTTCCGCTGTTTCGGGAATGCGTTCCTGTTCGAACAGCTTTACGCCGGGTTCCCGGGACAGTCGGGCAGCAGCAGTGGCGTGCGCCTGGTTATAGCCAAAATCATCGCGGGCGCCGACGTAGATGAAACCGGCCCGGATATCCCGGTCCGTCTCGGGCAGATTGCTCTTGCGCTGCGTGGAGAGCGCGGCCAGGGCCAGGAGCGAAACGCCACCAGCCCGTAGCAGTCGACGCCTGGAAAATGCTTTCATGAATGTGATCAGCTTGTGGTTTGCACGCCATCGACAAACCAATCCATGGTTTCCAGCCATGGATCGTCCTGCCGCCGGTTGGCGCCGTGCGGGATCATGACTTCGCCGGTATTGCTCAGGATGGGCCCGGTGTAGATACGCAAACGGTCCGCACGGGCTTCCTGCAAGCGTGGCTCCAGTGCTGCATGTGCAGCAGCAGGCACCTGTGCGGAAAGCGGTGACAGCGCAACCGTGCCATCCCGAAGTCCGCCGCGGTACATGGTTGGCCAGCTTTCTCCCTTCAGGTGTCTTTCGACATATCGCTCATACATGCCGCGCCAGCGCCATTCTGCGCCAGTCAGGAATCTTGTCGGTGCGTTTTTCGACTGATCGACGTGATACCCGATCGCGTACGCACCCTGTGACTCGCAGGTACGCATGACGTGCACCGGACTGTCTACATGGCAGGCAACCGCCTGCGCGCCGGTGCGGATCAGATCGGCCGTCATCGCGGTTTCGGCTTCCGGCTTGAACCAGCCACCCGTGAAGCGGACCTTCACTGTCGTGTCCGGGTGTACCTGTCGCGCGCCAAGTGTGAAGGCATTGATGTTGCGCAATACCACCGGTATCGGGATGGCGCCGACAAACCCCAGGTCAGCACCGCCCACCGTATGCGCAGCCACGATGCCACACAGAAACATCGCTTCATCGATGTAACCGTAGCTGCTGCTGATGTTCGGTGGATGTCCCGGCAGCGCGAGCCCGCCGGTGTGCAGGAAGCGGACCTGCGGAAACTTGGGCGCGAATGCGAGCAGGTGCGGATCGAAGTAGCCATAGGAGGTGGGGAAAACAAACTCCGCGCCGTCCTCTTCAATCATGCGCTGCATCACCTGTAGGACACCGGCATCTTCCGGCACGTTGTTGGCCTCAGTGATGCGGGTCCAGGGCAGATTGCCGAGTGCGCGGGCGGCGCTCGCGTGACTCTGGTTATAGCCGTGATCCGCCCCGTCACCCAGATAAATGAAGCCGAGCGTTACCGGGCGCCCGGGGTCAAATGGTGGCTCGGCCGGCTGCAACTGAGCGTTCGGTGAACCGTCTGGACGCAAAGCCAAATAGCCGCCGGCCAGTCCGGCGCCAGCGGCCAGTCCGCCCAGCATCAGAAGTGATCGGCGTGTTGTCATGCAGGTTCAGTGATTTCGGGTACGCTCATGGTAGTGTAGCCCGTTCTATTCGCCTGAATCGGTGTGAGATGGAGCGTGAAGAGGGACCATTACAGGAGAGCCCGGACGTTCTGCGGCAGCAGTTGACCGCGGCCAAGCTGCGTCGCCTGTCGGGATGGCTGGATGCTGCATTCCGGATTCCGGGCACGCGCTGGCGAGTCGGGTGGGACGTCCTGCTGGGCCTGGTACCGGTCGCCGGGGATGCCCTCAGCCTGTCCCTGTCGGGCTACGTGATCTGGCTCTCCCGTCAGGCCGGTGCGCCGTCCCGGCTGCGCACGCGCATGGTGACGCACGTCGTGGTCGATTTCTTTATCGGGCTGGTGCCCGGAATCGGCGATTTGCTGGACGTGGCCAATCGGGCGAACCTGCGTAATGTCCGTTTGCTGGAGGCATGGTTGCAGGAGCAGGAGGCAGCACGCCAGCGCGTCCAGCCGGAGTCCGGGTATCGGGCGGAGCTACTGCTGGCGCTGGTGTTGCTTGTGCTGGTTCTGGGTGCCATGTTGGCCTGGCAGCTGCTTGGGTGAGCTTGGGTGTCAACCTGGAACGGGTTGGTGCGTTCTACGGAGTACGCGGCCTGAAAGAAACGGGAGAGGCGATCGTGTACGGGGTGGTGTGGCGACTGGGTGACGAGTTGAGCAGCGCGGGTGCCGATGAGCGGGCACAGGCCTTTGAGCGGTTTTTTCGTGGGCACGAATTGAAGGCGCTGCGGATCGCGGAACTTGGGGTGCTTGATAGGGACCTTGCGCTTGATTGTGTCCAGGAGGCCATGGTGCAGCTGGCACGCCGCTACTATCGTCGTCCCGAAGCGGAGTGGAGACCGCTTTTTTACCGCATTCTGCATAATCAGGTGCGGGACCGGCAGCGCCGGCGAGGCCGCGAACAGCGCCTGTTCGGCAGCCGGGTGGATGTGCATGAATATCCGCTGCCGGCTGGCCCGTCGGCAGACCCCGAGGCCCTGCATGTGGGCGAGCAAAGCCGGTTGCTGCTGGAAGCGGCCCTGGCGCGGCTCCCGTTGCGTCAGCAGCAGGCCTTTGTACTGCGTGCCTGGGAAGGTATGGACACCCAGGCCACAGCATTTGCGATGGGCATTTCTGCCGGCAGCGTGAAGACACATTTTCATCGTGCGCAGGTCGCGCTGCGGCAGGCGTTGCAGGAAGGTATTGGCGCATGAGACCGTCGATTGGCCAGGAGGAGGATGCCGGGCTGATGGCAGTCGTCAGCGACGCGCTGGATGACTCTGTGCGGGACTATGACGTGGAAACCCGCCACCGCTTGCGGCGGGCTCGCGAGGACGCGTTGCGGGCGGTCGGCCGGGCGGACGCCCCGGCACTGTATGCGCGCTGGATGGGCTTTGGTGCTGCGCTTGCCGGGTGTCTTTTGTTCTGGGTGATGTGGGGGCTCGATCCCTCGCAGTCGGCCAGGCGGGAGGCGCCCATGCCGGAACTGCTGGCGATGGCGGCAGAGCCGGAGCTGTACCGGGATCTCGAGTTCTATCAGTGGATGGCGCAGGACACTCCGTGAAGCCGCTGTGGGTTGCCCTGTTCTGCTGGCTGCTGGCGCCGAGGGTGTGGGCCGAGGCATTTCAGGACCTGCCTTCGCAGGTGCAGGAACGCTTGCAGCCGTTCGCGGCCGACTGGCAGATGCTTGCACCGGAGCAGCGGAAGAAATTACGGCGGATGGCGGAAAATTGGGAGAGCCTGCCGCCTGAGCGTCGGCGCCGCTTCGAACGTCGTGCCCAGCGCTGGCAGGCCATGAGCCCGGAAGAACGGGAGCGCGTGCGTGAACGGTTTCATCAGTTTCGCAGCCTGCCACCGGAAGAGCGCCAGAAGATCCGCGAACGATATCAGAGGTTCCGCGACCTGCCGCCCGAGCAGCAGCGAGCCCTGCGGGAAAAGTTCAGACGCGAGCGTGGTGCAGATCCGCGCTTCCCGGGACCACCGCTTCGGGAGGGCGGGCGTCGCAGGGCGGGTGACTAGTTTTCGTTCTGCAGCAGCACATGGTGCACGCGGGCGACCAGCGCATCGACGCTCTCTGGATGCAGTGGCGCGACTTCCCAGGTGTGCAGGAGCTCATCTGCCTCCAGTTTTTCCTGGCTGCGCAATTGCGCATCGAGCACATGTTCGCCCGCCTCGGAAACATCCGCGCCCGCTTTCGCCCGTTTTCGCACCCACTCGCGCGCAAAGCCTTCCTCGGTGTTGCAGTGTACGATCAGGTGCGCGACGCCCATGCGTTCGGCGACATCCCGGAACTGGTCCCGTTGGGCCCGCTTCAGAAAGGCAGCATCCACGACCACCGGATGGCCGGCGCGCAGCATGGTTTCGCTGAGTTGGGCCAGTCGCCGGTACAGGGACGCCGAAGCCTCGGCTGTGTAAAGGCCATCGTCGAGTTCACTGTCACTATGTTCCTGACGGGCAAGTCCGTGCATGCGCTTGCGCTCGACATCCGAACGGATCCGCACGGCGTTGAGTCTTTCCACAATGGCGCTGCTGACCGTGCTTTTGCCGGTGCCGGAAACACCGTGCATGATCAGCAGGTAGGGCTGCGGAATGGTGGTGTAGAGCTCTGCCAGTGCGGTGTAGGAGCGATACGTGGCCAGCAGTTGTGCCTGCGAAGCGGCATCCAGATCCGGCGTTGCGCGCTGGAATAACGCAATCTTGGCGCGGACCACGGCGCGGTAGGCGCGATAAAAGTCCCATAACACGACTGCTTCAAAGTCACCGGTTTGCTCCAGGTACCGGCTGAGGAGGCGCGCAGAGTAGGCGGGGTGGCCACGATGCTCCAGGTCCATGGCCAGGAAAGCGAGGTCGCTGATGGTATCGATCCATTTGAATTCCTCATTGAATTCAATGCAGTCGAACAGGACCGGGCCCTCCGGTAACAGGGCAATGTTGCCGAGGTGTGCATCGCCGTGGCACTCCCGCACATGGCCACGCCGGCGTCGCGCGTCCAGCAGTGAATGGAGGCGTTCCGAAACGCTCTCTGCCCAGCCTTCCAGCTGCGCCAGCTGGGCGAGGTCCGCCGGGTCGTCAATCATGTCGCGGATCTGCACAAAGTTCTGGCGTACCGGTTCGAGTACTGCCTGAGCCGTGCCGAGGGTGCTCTCCGGATCGGCAGAGGGAATGGCACGGTGGAAGCGAGCCAGCTGATCGCCCAATGCATCAATGTGCTCCGCATTCAGGTTGCCGGCCGCCTCCACGGCGGACAGCAGACAATCCTGCGGAAACTGACGCATCTTGAGCAAGTATTCGAACGGTTCCCCAGAGCCCTTCAGGCGCGGCGAGGAGGCGTCTCCGTACAGCGGAATGACGTCCAGGTAGATCTGTGGCGCCAGACGCTGATTGAGACGAAGTTCCTCCCGGCAGAAGTGCTTGCGGGCCTCAAGCGTGGAGAAATCGAGGAAGCCGAAATTCACCGGCTTCTTGATCTTGTATGCGAACTCTCCGGTCAGCAGCACCCAGGAGATATGTGTCTGCAAGACCTCAAATTGTTTGACCGGGTGCTCAAATAGGGTTTCATCCTGCAGAGCCTGCAGCAAGGATTCGCTCACGTCAG
>JBFKXW010000007.1:0-20671 GCA_041637915.1 Pseudomonadales bacterium
CCCCTGCCACCGTACTTTGGCTGGCAGGCCATCCCCTTCACTGTGAAGTAAAGCGCCTGCGAACAGCTGAAGAAGGATGTGCCGTGTGTTCTGCGCGATCGGATGGCGGATGTGCAGGGCAATATCCACAACGTGTTCGATCTCACGGCCATGCTGGTGGCTGCGTTTGACCGCGACACGGGCGCGTCGGTGCGCATGTTCAGCGAACCGGGTGAGCCACAGTTCAAGGGGCCGGAGAAGTCTGGCCTGATGGCATGAAAGCCATCGCCGTGGAGCGAACGCCACGCGAGCGGTTGCAGGCACTGCCGTCGAAGGATTTTGGCAGATCTTGCGACCGACGATGCAGGATGATGAGTGGCTGCTGATCGCCGCAGGCGGCGCGCTCCGCTGCAGGACCGCTTTGGCGCGTTTGGTCTTCCTGTTCGGGGGCAGTTTTTTTTAGGATACGTCTGGCGTGGTTGGATGGTACTGCGCGTGCACCAGGGTGCTTGCAGGGCCGCGCGTATTCATTTCTGTCCGTGGGCGGTTCGCGGTGTGGCGAGGGTGGTCGCGCCAGTTGGCACGCCTACGAGGATTGAAAGAGCAATTTGGAAAAAGCAGGGAGCGAATGGATGAAAGGCTTACCGCGTTTACTACTGATCACACTGATGGCAATCAGCACAATACCGGTGCAGGCGGGGGAATGGATCGATGTCCCGGGGCCCAAGTATCGTGGGAAAGACCTGACCCTGCCGGGGCTGCTCATGAAACCGGAAGGGGAGGGGCCGTTTCCGGTGGTGGTCATCGCGCATGGCTGCCAGGGCATGCAGCAGCAAAGCGATGTGCGCTGGGCGCGGCGGTTCAACGAGTGGGGGTACGCGGCGCTCATGATCGACAGTTTTCGGCCGCGCGGTCACCTGGAGTCCTGCAACCTGAATGTCACGCAGGGCGACCGGGCGCGCGATGCGCATGCGGCAAAGAAATGGCTCACGACTCAGCCCTTTGCCAAACCGGACCGCATCGCACTGTTTGGCATCTCCCACGGTGGGTTCGGTGGCCTCACCGCCGTCAACCGTGCCAACTACCCACACGACACGCCTTTCCAGGCCGTTGTGGCGCTGTACCCATGGTGTGCCGGCAATATCAACGTGCTGGGCTCCCCGTTACTGGTCCTGATTGGTGATGCCGACGAGGTGACGCCGAAGGCGCGCTGCGAGGCGATGAAAATCCGTCATCTTGAAGGGCATGACTACGCGCTCCGTGTGATCACCGGGGCGACGCATTATTTCGACATCGAGGAACTCGTCAGTCTGAAGCTGCGCTGGCCGAACCGGGATACCACGCCGGGTTCGCCGGATTACGTGGTCATGGAAATGAAGCATGATCCGGAGGCCGCCAGGCAGGCCATTCAGGAAACCAAAACCTTCCTGGCCCAACACCTCTGATACGAGCGGCACCCGCCGCGCTCAGCTTCCGCCGGTGCCTTGATCCCGGAACGGGGCGATGGTTTCGCGGCGTGCGCCGCTTCTACGGTTTGTAGAGAGCACCACCACGGTAGAAGCGGCACCCGCTGCGATCAGCGTTTGCCGGTACCGAAACGTTTCGTACACCGCAACAGTTATCGCGCCTTGCAACGCTCTAACGGTCTAGAATTTGACCATGGCAACCCTGTCCGGCGCATATTCAACCCTGCGTGGTGTGCAGCAGACTGTACGCGACATCGGTCGCATGCGGGAAATTCTGCGCATCATGGCGCGTCATGGCTTCGCCGCGTATGTGCAACGCATGGAGCTGCGTGACGAGATTGAGGGGGTGGAAGCGGATGCCGGTGTGGATACTTCGCCGGAAAGTCGCTGGCGAAATCTGCGTGAAGCGCTGGAAGATCTGGGGCCGACGTTCATTAAACTCGGCCAGATTGCCTCCACCCGATCAGACATCCTGCCGGCCGAGTTATTGGAAGAACTGCAGCACCTGCAGAGTAACGTTCCTGCCATGGCCTGGCGTGATGTGCAGGCGAAGGTGGAGCGGGAACTGGGTCGCCCGGTGGGCGAGGCCTTTCAGTCTTTCGAACAGACGCCGATTGCCGCTGCGTCGATTGCGCAGGCGCATTTTGCCACGCTGCACGATGGCTCCCGCGTGGTCGTGAAGGTCAAGCGTCCGGGCATCCATCGCAAGATTGACAGTGACCTCAGCATCCTCGCGTTTCTGGCGCGGCGTGCCGAGCAGTTGATCCCGGAACTGCAACTCACGGACCCGGTCGGCATGGTGGGTGAGTTTGATCGTGCCCTGCGCAAGGAGCTCGATTTCAATACCGAGCAGTCGCACATCATGCATTTCAACCGCAGCCTGAAGCATACGAAGAATGTGCGGGTCCCACGTGTATTCCCGGAGTACAGCGCGCGCGGTGTGCTGACCATGACCTACATCGAAGGTGTGAAGATTACGGAAGCGCCACAGAAATTCGGTCTGGACCCGAGAGAACTGATGCGCACTGCGTTCGATATCCTGTTTCAGACCATTCTGATCGACGGTTTTTTCCACGGCGACATGCATCCCGGCAATATTCTCGTGGATGAGAAGGGCTCCATCGGGCTGATCGATTTCGGGCTGTGCGGCCGGTATACACCGGAACAGCGTGAACTTGCCATTACGCTGTTGGTTGGATGGATTCGCGCTGATCACGCGATGATGGCACGTGCCATCTATGACGGCGCGATCAAAGTGCCCGGCGCCAAGTACGATCTCAATGCCATCGAGGAGACCATCACCACCAACCTCGACAAGCATCTGGGCGGGAAGTCTCTTAACGACGTGCAGGTCGGGGAGGTGTTTGCAGACCTGGTGCGCGACGGGTTACGTCACAACCTCCGGCTTCCCCCGGAGTACACGATGGTGTTCAAGGCGATCGCCACCATGGAAGGTGTCGGCAAGACACTGGTGCCCGATCTGGATCTCATGAAGGAATCGACGCCTTATGTCACCCGCGCACTGCGTGAGATGTATTCGCCCAAGCGTCTTGCGGCCGAGGGTACGCGCAACCTGAGTCACCTGTTGAATGTTCTCCGCAAGGGTCCCGCCTTGCTCAATTCCATTGTGAAGGAGGCGGAGAAAGGCGAATACGCCCGAGCGGTGGAACTGAAGAACATGAATCTGTTCCTCCAGCATGCGGAACGGAACAGTCGCAGAGTGTCCCGGGCGGTACTTTGTGCCGGGCTGATGATCGCCGGCGCCATGGTGCTGGATTCCGGGCCGGAAGTCAGTTTCGGCCTGAACATGGCAGCGTTGGTATTTTTTATTCTTGCGGGCTTGATTGCACGCCCATTTATTTGGATGCTCTTCACAAAAGACTGAACAGGGAACGTTCATGACCGAAGAAGAGGATCTGGAGCAGCGCTTCAATGCACTGGTGGAGAAATCTCAGGAGTTGCTGGAGAACCCCCCCACGCACGTTAAGTTCCGGCCCAGTCGTGCGCTGATTGAACGGATGTATGCACTCTACAAGCAGGTCACGGAAGGAGATGTCAGCGGTCCGCGACCGGGCATGCTGCACCTCATGCAGCGCATGAAGTACGACGCACGTGTGAAGATCAAGGGCATGGGCAGGATGGACGCCATGCGCGAGTACGTGGAAACGGCTGAGAAACTGGCTGACGAACACCTGTAGCCGTGCCTGTTCTTCCGCGCATGCAGTCGCAGCGTTGAAACTGCCACGCACGGCTGCGCGCTTTCGCCGGGCGCTTTGCGCATGCCTGCCCGGGATTCGAGCATGGTGTTCGAGCTGTGCCGAAAGAAGGTACCTGATCCCACTTGCACTGCAGTATCGGGCCGGTTCGGATGCATTGTGCGCCGTGATCCTGGCCGCGCCGGGTTTATTCGAAAAGAATGACGGGTGAGACCCCCACACGCCGGCATGCTTCAAACGCCGGGCCGTCGCGTAGCAACCGGTCGGTTGCCCTCACGACCGCCCTGACCAGCGGGCGTTGTGCGCGGCGCCGGGCCTGCCCGGAGGTCAGTTGCATGATTTCCCGTGACCAGGCGGGCAGCAGGTCAATCGACGCGTCTATCAGCATGCGCTGCACGGGCAGTGTGAAACGGTGAAAGGCCGGTGTGTTCTGCATGACAGAGAGGAACGCCCGGACGGCCGGCGCATCGCTCAGATGCGGTTGCATCGACTGCATGTAGGCGCGGGCTTCCTCCGCCGTGCGGGGCATGTCGAATTGCCCATAGATCTGCGTGGCTTCCGCGCTCTGCGCCCAGTAACGGTCCATGTCTGCCCGCGACATGCGGGGTTGCAGGTAACGCCGGTACGCCTGCAGGAAACCGTAGGAGGCGGTGACTGCGACCCACCGCTGCAGGTCTGGGTCCATGGCATCGTAGTCGACACCGTCTTCTGAACGGCCCTTCACTTTCTGGTGCATCTGGGTGGCGCGCCGTCCAACCCATTGTGCCTGTTCGGTGCTGCCATAGGTGGTCACCATGGCGGCGAGCCCGGTCCGTTTCATGCGGGCGATCGGATCCTGTTGGAAGTAGGAATGGTCCCAGACGCCAGCGCGCACGCCGGGCAGGAGAAACTCCAGCAGCACGGCATTGATGCCGCCCATGAAAACGACCGCCGGGTTGCGCATGACGCGCCAGCCGACTGCGCGCGGTCCGATGAGTCCGGGATCCCCGGCAGGCTGGGTAAAGTTGATGCGATGCGCGAAGGATGCCCCGCGGTAAAGTTCATTCACGCTACGCGTCAGCTCCTCGCGGGGATGCTGCAGTCGGCGTAAAACCTGGCGGGCGGAATCCACCACCGGAAGCCTGGCTAGCGTGCCACTCATGAGGGACCCCCTGGTTATTCCGCGGAACTGTTGTCCGGATTTCCTGCGTTTTCACGAGTTTAATCCAAGTGAATGCTCGGATATACTCGGATTCCTTTTCGCTTGTCCGCAGGCTCGTCAAATTCATGCAAGTGTCTGAATATCAACCAAAAAAGCGCCCAGTCCAACAGCGGTCCAAGATGACGTTCAATGCGATCGTGGATGCGACGGCCCGGTTATTGAAAGAGGGCGGATACCGGGAACTCACTACGAACCGGATTGCCGAGGTGGCTGGCGTGAGCATCGGGACACTCTATGAGTTTTTCCCCAATAAGGAGAGCATCGTGGCTATCCTTGCCGAGCGGTTGCTCGAGCAGGCGGTCGAGGAAGCCACCGAAAGCTTTCAGCGAGCTGTGTTGATGAACGACTACGATCTCATCAATTACTGGGTGACGCGGATGGTGGAAGTGCTTTCCGGTGACCAGGATTTGTATCGCGTGCTGATCTGGGAGATTCCGTTCCTGTACAGGCTGCCCGCGATTCAGGCCGGCATGGCGCGCCTGTTCCGGGTGGCTTATACCGCCAGCGACAGGATGCAGTCGCGTGTCAATCTTCCCTCACGGGCGGAAGACACCTGGCTGATTACCCGCATGGTGGCCAGCGCCGGGCTGGAAATCGTCGTGAGTGGCAGCCGTCATTTCTCTCGGGAGCAACTGACTGCAGAGCTGGTGCTGCTGACCTACCGCATGATCTACGCCAAGGACCCGGAGAAGGCGCACTGAGGGTTCGCGGCTGGCGCCACTCCTACAGGACGCCGGCAAACATCACTGTGTACTGGAAGATGCCGACGCCGAGACCGAGCGCGGCGCCCACGGCGATGAGTTGCCACTCGTCCTCCTCCATGGCCGTGCGAAGCGTCATTTCGAAGTCTTCCGCATCCATCATGGCCATACGCTCGCTGAGCAGGTCGGCCAGCCCCATCGCGTCGTGCAGATAATCCTCGACGTGGCTCATCGCCTCCGGGAGGTGTTCCATGACCCGCTTCACGGCGGAGTCCTTCATGGCGAGGTACTTCTGGGTGCCGATGCTCATCGCGAGGAACGGCCGGGAGATGCCGGCTGCCTCATCGACGGCACGTTTCACGTGACGCTCCACCAGCGCAAACATGCGGTCTGACAGTGGCCCCTTCAGGATTGCTTCCATCATGTGTGCAGGCGTCAGAATCTCTGCAGCGCAGATTCGCCCGTAGTCCGCAGCGATCTGCTTCTGGCGCTTGTGCATGATGCCGTGGAAGGTGAACGGTCCAATCTTCATCGGCTCACGGGGTTCATAGATCATCAGGAGGGCGACGTAGTTGGTCGCATAACCCACCGCCAGGCCAAAGGCCGGGAGGACCCAGTCGCCTTTGTAGAAAATCCACACCAGCATCTGGAAAATGCCAAACAGGAAGCCGAAATACAGGCCGCAGATGATGACGAATTTGAACTCCACGTGGGCCATTTCCAGGAACAGTTTCACCAGCAGGTGACGGTCACGTTCCATGTTGGTGACGACCATGTCGCGCACATCGAACACCCGGTCCACATCCTCGCGTACCTCGTCCATGATCTCGGCCACCTTGCCGGGCATGTCCTTGGCGACCATCTTCTTTACCTGGTTGCGCGCGCGCACCGGCATGACGGTCCACAGTTCCGGCTGGTGCTCCAGCATGATGTCGTCGACCATTTCATCGGTCATCTTGTTCATGACCGGTTCCAGTTCCTCCGCAATGCGGTTCGGATCAATGCGCTGGAACAGTTCCTCCATCGTGATCAGCTTTTGCGTGATCTGGTCGCAGGTCACCCCTGCCAGTTTGGCGGCACGTTTTGGAACCACACCCTGCCACCCCAGGAAGGGCGGCTTGCCGACAAAGTGAATGGGAAAGAACATCATGCGTACCGCCAGGGCATTCGTGCCCCAGCCGACCAGCCCGCTGATGACGGGGATCGACAGGTAGAGCCAGATGTTTTCCTGCAAATGGGCGAGTGACGCTTCCATCGAGATGTGCCTTGTGGTTTGGATTGCCGTCCGTTCGGAACGCTAAGTGTAGTCAAGCCGGCCACGGACAGTGGCCCGTGGAACCCCGTACTCACCCACCACCGTACTCTCGTCGGAACTGGCCTGGTTTCTGCCCGGTCCAGCCCTTGAAAGCATGGATGAAAGCGGCGGGTTCGGAGTAACCCAACCGCAGGGCGATCTCATCCAGCTTCATGTCCGTGGTAAGCAGCATTTCCTCGGCGAGTGACTCCAGAACCTCGCTGGCCAGCAGGCGGAAGGAGGTACCCTCCTGCTGGAGTTGGCGACGCAGTGTGCGGGTCGAGAGGTTTAGCGCGGCGGCGGTGGCTTCCAGATTGGGCAGCGACCCGGTCATCAGGAACAACTGCTCGCGGACGCGACCGGCGACCCCATCCCGGTATTGCCGCTGTGCCAATAGCTGCTGGCACTGGTCCAGACACAGGCGGGCGGTTGCCGGGTTGGCCTGTGGCAGCGGTGCGTCGAGCGTCGTCGGATCTATTTCGATCTCGTTTGCCGTTGCCTGGAAAGTAGGCATGACGCCACAGATGGTCCGGAAACGTTCCGCGTACGCGGGTCGCGGCAGGCGCAGTCGCACCGACTGCGGTGCAAGCCCGCCGGGTTTCAGTTCGCGGGTCGCATTGGCCCAGGCAGCCAGGTCCCGTTCAATGGCGAACCGACAGATATCGGCGGGAGTCGCGCTGTCATCCAGAACCATCCGGGCGCCACGGGCATCCTCTTCCAGCCGGAAGCCCACCAGTGCATAACTAAGCTCCAGAAAGCGCTCGGCCATCTCTGTGGCGGCACGCACGGTCGGACTGGTGAGCAGGGCAAACCCCCAGATGCCGTAACTGGACAGGTGATAACGCAGCCCAGCGTCCAGGCCGAGCCCGCTATGGTTGGGCAGGGCGGCCTGCAGATTACGGATCAGCTGGATTTCCTGGGCGCCCTCGATCTCCACGTCATTGCGGTTCAGCTGGGCGGCCTCGATCCCGGTGCCCTGCAGCAGGGTGGCGGTGTCTACATGGCGCTCCGCTGCCAGCTGGCAGAGGATGCGGACGCTACCGATGCCACGTCGGGTTTGCTGGAAATCCATCGCCCCATGTTGGCGCGCCGGCCTGAATTGTCAATTCGATTGCCGAAGTTCCCATCAACAGCGCGAGCACACGCGGCTATCATGTGGGCACTTTGTGCTTACCAGAGGGATTTCCATCGTGCAGCAAGCATCCGATTTGCCCAGAATCGCCATCATCGGCGCCGGCTTTGGCGGCCTGGGTATGGCCTACTACCTGAAGAAGGCCGGTACGCACAATTTCACCCTCTACGAGAAAGCCGATGACCTGGGCGGTACGTGGCGTGAAAACACCTATCCTGGTGCCGCCTGCGATGTGCCTTCGCACCTGTACTCGTTTTCCTTCGAGCCCCACTTCCCGTGGTCCTGCCGGTATGCACCGCATCACGAAATCCATGCCTACCAGCGGCACGTTGCTCTGAAGTACGAAATCGTGCCGCACATCCGCTACGGCTGTGAGGTCACCGGCGCGGAGTTCGACGAGTCCCGTGCGGTCTGGATCATCCGGTTCGCCAGTGGAGAAATCCAGGAAGCGGAGTTCCTGATCAGTGCCGTGGGACAATTGCACCGTCCGGGCCAGCCGGACATTCCCGGTGTGGAGAAGTTTCAGGGTGAGATGTGGCACTCCGCGCACTGGAACCATGACTACGAGTTTTATGGGCGTCGGGTCGCAGTCATCGGAACCGGTGCGAGTGCGGTGCAGTTTGTACCGCGTGTTGCCAGCAAGGTGCGCAAGCTGCACCTGTTCCAGCGTTCACCCGGCTGGACGATCCGGAAGGTGGACCGCGAGTTCACTCCGCTGGAGCGCCGCTTCCTGGATGCGGTGCCGTTGCTGCATGACCTGGACCGGCTGCGGATCTTCTTCATCACGGAAGTGCTCGCGCTCGCCTACGACGGGGTGAAATGGCTGGAGAAGATCGTCACCTTCATGGCGAAGCGGAATCTGGAGACGGAGATCGAGGATCCGTCCCTGCGCGCGAAGCTGACGCCAGACTACCCGATTGGCTGTAAACGCATCCTGCTCAGCAACGAATGGCTGCCGGCGATCGCCCGGCACAATGTGGAACTGGTCACGGATGCTGTTACTGAAATCACTGCGCATGGCGTGGTGACTGCGGATGGCAAGGAACGTGAAGTCGATGCGCTGATCTGGGGCACCGGGTTCAGGGCCACCGAGTTTCTTGCGCCCATGGAAGTCACAGGGGTGGACGGCAAATCGCTGCGCGCGACCTGGCAGCAGGGCGCTTCTGCGTACATGGGCATGTCGGTGAGCGGGTTTCCGAATTTCTTCGTTCTGTACGGACCCAACACCAATGTCGGTTCGGGCTCGATCATCTTCATGCTGGAACGCCAGCAGCGTTATATCCAGCAGATGATCGCAGCACAGCAGCAGATGGGCTACCGCTACGCGAACCTGCGCACCGAAGTGCAGGAAGAATACGAAAATGAAATGCGCACACGCAGCGAGGAAACCACCTTCGTAGGGGACTGCCAGAGCTGGTACAAAACCGCGGACGGGATCAATACGAACAACTGGGTCGGTTCCATGATCGAGTTCGCAAGGCGCACGAAGACAGCCGACCTCACGGTGTATGAAACGGTGTACGAAACCGTTTCGGCTGCGCAGCAGGACGCCGCCTGAGCGGCTGCTGCATGAATCGGACATTTCGCGTCCCCAGTGCCCTCTTTTTGGCATCGTGCGGTCGGAATCCGAGCTGAATAATGCCGTTCCCCGCGCTTTAATCGTCGGACATCCAACGGCAGCGTTGGGAAGCAGGCGCGAAACGAAGGGGCCGGTATGGTCAATGCTCCAGGCGTTTTTGACTACGTGATCGTGGGCGGTGGCTCTGCTGGCTGTGTGTTGGCCAACCGGCTTTCTGCGAGCGGCGCGCTCAGCGTCTGCCTGATCGAGGCAGGCCCTGAGGACAGCAACCCCCTGATCCGCATGCCCATGGGAATCCTGCCGCTGGTGCGGGGCTGGTTTGCCAACTGGTCATTCTGGAGTGAGCCACAGCCGGAACTGGGCGATCGCATCACCTACCAACCACGCGGCAGGGTGCTCGGGGGCAGCAGCAGCATCAACGCCATGGTCTGCACCCGCGGCCACCGCTGGGACTACGACCACTGGGCGGCCCTGGGCTGCGAGGGGTGGTCCTATGAGGAGGTGCTCCCGTACTTCCGGAAGAGCGAGCACTACGACGCACCCCTGGACTATCAGGATCAGGCCTATCACGGTCAGGGTGGTCCTCTGAATGTGACCCAGCATCGTGCAACCAATCCGCTTTGCCGTGCATTCGTGGAAGCTGGTGCGCAGGCTGGCTATCGCATCAATCAGGATTTCAACGGGGCCGAGCAGGAAGGGTTCGGGTTTTTCCGTATCTTCCAGAAAGGCGGACAGCGATGCAGCAATGCGCGCGCCTACCTGACGGATGCAGTCCGCCGGCGCCCCAACCTGACGATTCTGACAAATGCCCGCGCGCACCGGGTGCTGCTGGAAGGACAGCGCGCCATCGGTGTGCGTCTGCAGCGAGATGGCAAACCACTGGATGTGCGGGCACGGCGTGAGGTGATTCTTTGCGCCGGTGCGCTGCAGTCTCCGCAACTGTTGATGCTGTCTGGCATCGGACCACGCGCGGAGCTGGAACGGCATGGGATTGCGGTGCGCGTGGAATCGCCAGGCGTGGGTGCAAATCTGCAGGATCATCTCGAGGTAATCGTTGAAACCAAAGCGGCCAGCGCAGCCAGCTTTTCCTATCGCCCGATCGGATTCCTGAAGTCGTTGTGGGCGACCCTGCTGTACCTGCTCCTGCGGCGTGGCGCGCTGACCAGCAATGGCGTGGAAGCGGGCGCCTTCATCAAGTCCGATCCGGCTGAGCCGATTCCCGATCTGCAGCTTCATTTCGGGGCGGTTCCCAATTTGTCGCATGGCATGAATTTTCTGCCGATGTTGCAGCGCTACGCCTATGTCACGTTCGTGTATGCCTGCCGGCCCCTGTCCCGCGGTCGGGTGGGTCTGTACAGCGCCAATCCGGAGGATCCTCCGCTGATCGACCCGCGTTACCTGACGGAGCGAGCGGATATCGGGAAGTTGGTGAAAGGTGTGCGCCTGATTCGAGAGGTGCTCGCCCAGCCGGCCTTCCGGGAGCACCGGGAGATCGAGTTGAGCCCGGGTCCGCAGGTGACCCGTGATGAAGACCTCGAGGCTTTCGTGCGGGAAAAAGCGGAGACCACCTACCACCCGGTAGGGACCTGCAAGATGGGGGTGGATGAACAGGCGGTGGTAGATCCGCAGTTGCGGGTTCGTGGTCTGGACGGGCTGCGTGTTGTGGACGCCTCCATCATGCCGACCATCGTGGGGGCGAATACCAATGCGCCAACCACCATGATTGCAGAGCGGGCGGCCGAGCTGATGCTCAATCCGCCCGAGGGGAAGGCGCTGGCCCGGGCGGCGCGTGCCCGCAAGATCGAGGCAGCCTGCCCCACAAGTTGAAATCGGATCGCGGCTGGCGCCGCGCCTGCAAGCGGTCGCGGAATGCCCGCCCCACTGTGGGAGCGGTGCCAGCCGCGATCCCTTTTTCGGCTAAGCTTGTAAGTCCGCTATCCGTGTTTCTGGGAAACAAGCCATGAGCGATTCCGTGCCCGACGAGGAGAATGATGCCGAGGCACATGCCCGTGAGATGCGGGAGGAACTCCAGCGCATCAAGACCGGTAGTTTCGAGCGGCGGCTGAGCATGACCACGACCGGACTGACTGCCGGCTCGCGCTACGCGGGGCACGCAATCGCCAATCTGTTCCGCAGCAAGGAGCGTCGCCGGGAGGCGCATCGGGAACTGATGGGGCAGCAGGCACAATACCTGGCGGATGAACTCGGCAAGCTGAAGGGCAGCGTCGTCAAGATCGGCCAGATGATGGCCCTCTACGGTGAGCACTTTCTGCCGCCGGAAGTCACTGAAGCACTGCACACGCTGGAGGACAAGACCGTCGCACTGGAGTGGTCGGCGATCAAGAAGGTGCTGGTTCGCGAACTGGGTGAGGAGAAGCTGGCGACGTTGGAGATCGAGCATCACCCGATTGGTGCGGCTTCACTGGGACAGGTGCACCGTGCCTGGCGTCTCGGTGATGGGTTGGAGATCTGCCTGAAGACGCAGTATCCGGGTGTGGCGGAAGCGGTGGATTCGGATATCGATGCGGTGGCGCAGTTGCTCAAGATTGCGCGGGTCATTCCAGCCGGACAGGATTTTGACGAGTGGCTGGTGGAGGTGCGCCACATGATGCACCGCGAGGTGGACTACGACTTGGAGGCGCGCACCACGGAGCACTTCCGACACCTGCTGGTTGAAGATGACCGATACGTGGTGCCTCGGATCATCAAGGATCTTTCCACCAGCCACGTCATGGCGTCCACGTTCGAACTCGGTTTCCCGGTCACAGCAAAGGAAGTGCAACGACTGCCACAGGCACGTCGCAATCACCTGGCCATGGCGGCGCTGGAGCTGTTCCTGAAGGAAATCTTCATCTGGGGTGAGATCCAGACCGATCCGAATTTCGGGAATTATCGGGTTCGCATTGCGGAAGATCCTGAGCATCCCGAAGAGCGCGACCATCTCGTCCTGCTGGATTTCGGTGCGGTGCAGGAATTCCCGCAGAGTTTCCTGGTGCCGATTCAGAACATGATCCGGGCTGCCTACGAGAACGACGTCGAGGGACTGATTCAGGGCAGTGTCGACCTGCATTTCATGCAGGCGGACTGGCCGCGGGAAGTGCTGGAGGATTTTGCCCGCACCTGCAGTGCCTGCCTGGAGCCGCTTGCGAGGGATCGCAGTAACGTGCCGAGTTACGCAATCAATGAAAAGGGCGAGTATCGCTGGAAGGAGAGTAACCTGCCGAAACGGGTGGCCAAACAGGCGGCGCGGTCCGCAATCAGCAAGTACTTCAAGATTCCGCCGAAGGAATTTGTATTCCTCAATCGGAAGCTGATCGGCGTTTTCACGATGATTTCCGTACTCAGCGCGGAATTCAATGCTGAAGAAATGCTACGCCGATATATCTACCCGGAAGAACAATCCTTGGAACGGCGCTGAAGCGTCCACTGAAATTCGAGCGGAGGAAGGAGGTTCGGGATGCCTGCTGTCCCTGACACAAATATTCTCGCGCCGGTCGTCGTGCTGGTGGCGTGGTCGCTGGTGATGTGGGTCTGGATGTATGTGACGCGGATTCCAGCCATTCAGCGCGCCGGCATGCGCATGGATCCGGAACGGCCGCGCGGTGAGCAGATGAATGAGCTGCCACCGCTGGTGCGCTGGAAGGCAGACAACTACAACCACCTCATGGAACAGCCCACCATTTTCTATGCCGTTACCGTCTCTCTTGCACTATTGGGTGAGGGCAGTGGATTCAACCTGTTTCTGGCCTGGTCCTATGTAATGTTGCGTGTTGCACACAGCCTGTTCCAGGCACTGGTCAACAAGATCGAGATCCGGTTTGCACTGTTCGCACTGTCGACCCTGCCCCTGGTGGGATTGACCATCAGCGCGTTTGCAGCACTCTGATCCGGCCAGCGATTTCCCGCGGGCTGTCGCAGGGTCATCCCGGCGGGATGGGTGCTTGTGGCGATGCACGCATGGCGCGCGCTGGATCCGGGTTGCCGGCAGGGGGATGCCCCGGGGGATGCCTCCTCCTGTGCACTCAGCACCCGTTTCGCGCACGACCCGCGGATTGCAGTCGCCAATGCTGTCGCAGCGGAAACTGGCGGGCGTTCCGGGCCGATTGCCTCCGGACGGGGCGCCGGGCAGGTCAGTGAGCGCGTGTGGGAACGCGCCGATGATCGTTCCAACCGGAAGAACCGGGCCGACGGGGCTCAGGGCGCGTACTCCTTGAACCCGGCGCTCATCGGCGCTTTCACGCCCCTGCGCTTGGGTCCATGCATGCGGGACGCATGCGGTTGCGGGGTGCATCGTTGATGGTCAGCGTGCACACGGCATCTTCAAGTTGCAGCATAGGGAGTGTGCCTCACCAGTTTTTCGGGAGCCGCGGGTCCTGTTCCCGTGAGCGCCGGTACCGATCATCGCGCATTTTCCGCGTCATCTCCGCGGCGCGCTTTTCTCCTGCCCGGTGGTTACGCGCGCTCCGGCGTGCTTCGAAACGGTCGCAGTACCAGCCATACAATCCGCTCCGGACCAGCAGTGGGCGGAGCAACAGTCCGCCGCCCAGCAACAGGACCAGCGATATCAGCGCCGACTGAAAGGCGCCCGTGAGGAAAATGATCAGCGGGATGAACAGCAGGCCCCGGTACACGCCGATGATCAAAGGGCTGTAACGGAAGGCAGGTTCGCTCACCAGGAAAGCCTCAGGACGCGTGGGTCTGTTTCAAAATATCGCGCACCTGCCGTTCACGACAAATGTCTGACCCGTCCTGTATGCGCTGCCGGCGCCGGCTCCCACCCGCTCCCGCGCTGTGCCCAGCCCGAAGCCGGACTTGCCGCCGGTGACCAGTGCGGCCTGAGCCTTCCGCGGTGTGTGCATCGGTATCTCCTCGCCGATGCAACAGTCAGCAGGGATGGCCGAGAGGCCGGCCGTCGATGATCTGGTCCAGATACTCGGCCATACCGTAGCCGGTCCGGCCGGCACACTCGAAACGGGTCATGGCCTCGGTAATCCGCGTGTGCAATACATTGCCGTTCTCACTGCGCCGGCGATTGCGCAGCGGGATCATTGCCATGGCGCGGCCCTGCAGGTTGTACTCAGCACCACAGTCGGTGGTGACCCGTACCCGCTGCCCGATTGCCTGGAGCTGATCATCGTACTGTGTGTGCCATACGATGTGACGGACCGTGCGCTGGACCAGCGTACCCTGTGGGCCTTTGTCCATGACCACGCCCCAGTGCAGTGGCTTGTCTCCTGCGCGCGCGATGACGGAAACCACCATCGCAAAATCAGGCCCGAAAACCAGAGGCAGCCATCGATACCACTGGATGCTCTGCCAATAGCGGGGCCCCCAGGAATGATCCCGCAAGCCGTATCCCCGGATGGTCAACAGGTCACCACCCAGTTCGATGGTGCCGTGGCCCCGCATGTGCTGCTCGTAATGCCCCCGGGCGAAGGAGCGTGCCGGATCCTGGGGGATCGGCGCCCCTGTATCATCCACCGGCTCACCACCAAAGGCGGCGGCCAGTGCAGCAAATTCCAGGTGAATGGTGCAGCGCACCATGGGATTGGAAAGGAAGGCCTGCCTCGGATTCGCCATCTGCTGCGGATCATCCAGCAGGCAGAGCGAGCCCTGGTAGCGCAGTCGCAGGGTCTGCATCGGCTCGATCACGTCAAACCGCATCCCGCCGGCATCGAATCGCTCGTTATGGTCGAGCGCAGGGCGCTGGTACATGAAGCCAACACGAGAACCCGGCAGGTACACACAGCAGGACATTTCCGCATGTCCCTCATTGGGACGATTGCCAATGCGGAACCAGCCGCCGATCTGTTGCTGATGATCAAACAGGTTGAAATACATGCTCTCGTTGAAGTTCCGCGCCACCTCCAGCGCGTGCATGTGGTCGTCTTCCGGTGAGAGCCGCAGGGTGGTGCCGTTCGGATGCATGGAGGCTCCAGTCAGAATTCCGGGCTTCGGTGTGCCATTGAAACCGGTTGCGGTTGAGTGCGGGTGCCGGCTGACCCGCTAGAGTGCTTCCAATCGCACCGGCAGCTTGTCCCTGGGGATCGGCAGGCTCGTGAAGTCCTGCCGGATGACATAGTCTTCGGGTACCGTCCAGCGATAGCGCAACAGCATCTGGTGCAGGACCTGGCGGATTTCCAGTTCCCCGAAATGCATGCCGATACATTTGTGCGCGCCGCCCCCGAATGGCACCCACAGGAACGGGTGTTGCTTGTGTTCCTCGCGTGGTGATGCAAACCGCTCTGGGTCGAAGCGTTCCGGGGCATGCCAGTATTCCGGCATGAAGTGGGCAAACCAGGGGCTGAGCTGGACATATTCGCCGGCTGGCAGAGCGTATCCATCAAACTCGCACTCCTGTGTTAAGCGGCGGGGCATGCCGGGTACCGGTGCGCACATCCTGAGAGCTTCACGCAGGACCAGATCCATGGCCGGCAGGTGGAAAAGATCTTCATAGGACAGGACCGTTTTCCGCAACGCGCGACTTTCCTCGCGCAACTGCTCCTGCCAGGTCGGATGCTTCGCCAGCTGATACGTCATGTTGGTCAGTGTGATGGTGCTGGTGTCATGCGCGGCCATCATGAGAAAAATCATGTGATTGATGACATCATCATCGCTGAGTGTGGCATCGTTTTCATCCCGGGCATGACAAAGTCTGGAAAACAGGTCGGGCCGCTCCGTCGCGCGGTGCGCGGGGAGTGCATCACGAAAAAAACGCTCCAGGACCTGTCGGCCACTGATGCCGCGATGCCAACGCGTGAAAGGGATCGGCAGGCGAAGAATATCGGTGGGCGCCCGTACCGTGGCCAGAAACGCCCGATTGACCTGCTCGATCTCGGCATCCGGCGCCCGATCCATGAACACTTTGGCCGCCACGTCCAGTGTCAGCGCCTTGAAGCGCGGATAGATCTGCACACCTTCGCCGGTGGTCCACTGGCCCAGCGTCTGCGCGATCATGGGGCCCATTTCATCGACGTAATGCGCAAGCGCGTCGCGCTTGAAGGCGTGCTGCATGATGTGCCGATGTAGTTTGTGCTCCGGACCATCAAGCAGCATCAGGCCACGATTGAAGAAGTTGGCCAGAAAATGCGTCCATGCGTCGTTCGAGCAGACGCCGCCGCGGTTCTGGTAGGCGAACTGGTTTGCGTCCGGCCCGAGCAACACCAGCCAGCGCCGACCGAATCCGTTGAGCCAGGAAACGGCCCCGTACTTCTGCCAGCGCGCACGCAGGAAGTGAATGGGGTCGCCGAACAGGCCGATCGAATGCAAGGAGTAGCCCAGCAGTGGCAGCCCCGGGTCGCCGGGAATGCCACGTCGGTCCATTTCTGCGCGTGCGCTGGCAAACATCGCGGCTCCTGCCGTGCCTGCCGGGGTCAGGCAGCGCGGGTTGCGTCGCTCCCGGTCCTTTCATCATAGGGGATGAATGCATCGGGCTGGTCCTCGGCCTCGCGCAGCCAGTCCACCTGGATTTCCTGCAACCTGCGGCCGGTCCGGGTAAACCAGTCATCGGATGCCGGGACCAGGGACCGGAATGTCTCGCGCGCGTTCAATACCCCCAGCGATGCGAGGGTCAGAGGCAACCAGGCGCGCTGTTCCGGCAGCCCAAGTCGGCGGTACGCATCCCGGCCGAGTCCAAGCCAGGCCAGTCCGAGTCTGCCATTGCCGATGCAGCGGCTCAGCACACGGCCGGGTGCGCCCAGCTTCGGGAACCGGTACTGCACCTCGCGGGTGTAACTGTCCGCCAGATCCCGCGCCAGTGGGTTCTCTTCCGGGGCGGTGAGTGCGGCGAGGAGGATGATCCGCATGCCCTCGGATTCCAGTTGCGTATTCAGCGCCGGATCCACGCCGATCAGGTGATTGGCGTAGCGCCACAGGTGCATGAATCCGTCCCGTTCCTCCCGGGAAAAACGAATGCCGGACATCCGGCAGACCAGCAGGCAGCCAGCCGCGAATGCCTGTCCGGTTGCGGCCATGTGCGCCTGATTGATCGGCAGTCCATGGGTCGCACGGTCCCAGGTCGGGTCCGCATTCAGCTTGCGCCGCACGACCGCGTGCAGGAGCCGCACCCGAGCGGTGGTCTGAAAACCGGCCTGGTCACGGTCCAGCCCGCCTTCCCGGGTTACATCCAGCCACCAGGCGCTGGTTTCCAGTGTGCGTTTGCGGGCACTGCCGGCGCGGAGTCCACCGGTCATGACCAGTGCCTGATTCATCGCCACCGAAACCCCATAGCCACCGAGCAGGAAGATTTCGCCGAGCATGAACGGCACCGCGACACCGGCCCGATTGATGGCACGCTGACCGGTACGCAGAAGGTCCATGTTCAGCCAGTCCGGTAGGGACTCGATCTCGGCAAAGAATGCCCGCAGACAGTCCGGTGCGGCCGGTACCTGGTCCAGGCCGCCGGCGAGCGCCTGCTCGAACTGCTGCATCCCGGTACGGAAACCGATTTCCCCCATCCAGATTGCCAGCGCATCTGCCACCGGGTCGCCCTGATGCATGGCGGCGGTGTACTGGGCAAGGTCTTCCTGTGTGATGGGGCGTTGTTTGCCCACCAACAGGCGCGACATCCACTGCACGCGGCGCAGGCTTCGCTCGTTCCCGGCGGCAGGTGCCTGCACCCGGATGGCGTTGGCCAGTCCCTGGACGATCGCGTTCATGCTGTTTCTCCTCATTGGCGGGCGGGGCAGGGGTTCCAGCTCAATCTAGGGGAAAAGCATAAAAAAAGCGACTGATCGCTTTTTTTATGAAATCGGACTAGGATTTGAGTCCAACCCCGCAATGTGGCCCCCGGAGCCTGCCTCTCCATGCCGACTGCAGCCGCGTTGAATGAACCCCAGCAGGCGCGTGCCATCGAGACGCGCCGCAAGCTGCTGACAGCAGCGCGGGATGCACTCATGGAATGCGGTTACCATGGGGCGACCACCACGGAAGTCGCCCGCCGTGCGGGTGTTTCGCAGGGCGCGCTGTTTCGTCATTTCCCGTCGAAGGCCGCCTTGCTGTCCGGAGCGCTGGAATTCATTTCCGAGGACGTTCTGAGTCGCTTTCTGCACGATTTCAGTGAGACCCTGCCGGAGGAGGATTTCGTGGCCGCGGGCGTGGAGGCGGCCTGGGCGGCGCTCGACCAGCCGCAGACCAGCGCGCTGCTGGAGATCCTGATTGCTTCCCGGACCGATCCAAAACTGCGAGAACTGATCCGGCCGGCCTCCATGCGATTTTACGAGCGCATCTACACCGCGCTGGACCAGTTTGCGCCACCCTTCCTCGAACGTCCCCGCATGACCTCGCTGCTGTGGTTAATGCTGGACATGATGCAGGGGCGTTTTCTGGCCAATCTGGCGGTGCGCGATGAGGGCTTCAACCGGCTACAGCGGGAATTGCTGATCCGGGTCGTGCGTGCGCAGCTTGATGAAACTGCCGGGGACCCCTGCTGAACGCAGGGTTCCGGGATCCAGGTTCAGGCCGGTACAGCGCACACTGGGCGGCGTTACACGCCGCCTGTCGTGGTCCGTGGTTGCCGGTGCCCGGTGGTGGCGGGTGCTGGCGTGATCAGGAGTGGCTTCTCAGCTCCAGTTTGGCGATCTGGTTACGATGTACCTCATCCGGGCCGTCTGCAAAGCGCAGGATCCTGGCCCACGCGTAGGAGTAGGCCAGCGGGAAATCGTCGGACAGCCCGCCGGCACCATGGACCTGCATGGCCCAGTCGATGACCTGGCTGGCCATCTTCGGTGCCGCGACCTTGATCATCGCGATTTCCTTGGCGGCCACCTTGTTGCCGACGCGGTCCATCCGGTCAGCGGCCTGCAGTGTCAGCAGCCGGGCCTGATCGATCAGGATGCGGGATTCCGCGATGCGCTCCATCGTGACGGTTTGTTCCGAGATCTTTTTGCCGAACGCCACGCGCGAGCTGGCACGTTTGCACATCAGTTCCAGCGCACGCTCCGCAGTACCGATCAGCCGCATGCAATGATGGATACGCCCCGGCCCCAAACGGCCCTGCGCTATCTCAAAACCACGCCCTTCGCCGAGCAGCATGTTGTCTGCGGGTACGCGCACCTGATCGAATACGATCTCGGCGTGCCCATGCGGTGCATCGTCATAGCCAAAGACCGGCAAGGGGCGCAGGATCCGGATACCCGGTGTGTCAGCCGGTACGAGGATCATGGACTGCTGCTGGTGGCGGTTCGGATGGTCCGGGTCAGTCTTGCCCATCACGATAAAGATCCGGCAGCGCTTGTCATTGGCGCCGGAAATCCACCACTTCCGGCCGTTGATGATGTATTCGTCTCCGTCACGCCGTATGGAACACTGGATATTGGTGGCGTCGGAGGAGGCAACTTCCGGTTCCGTCATGGCGAACGCAGAGCGGATCTCGCCGGCCAGCAAGGGCTCCAGCCAGGCCTGCTTCTGCGCATCGGTGCCGTATCGCTCGAGCACTTCCATGTTGCCGGTGTCCGGTGCAGAGCAATTGAATACCTCCGGTGCCCAGAACACCCGGCCCATCTCCTCACAGAGCGGGGCATACTCGAGGTTGGTGAGCCCTGCCCCGAGGCTCGACTCCGGCAGGAAGAGGTTCCACAGATCGGCCTGTCTGGCTTTCTCCTTGAGTTCCTCGATGACGGGAACCGGCTGCCAGCGATCGCCGTTGGCGACTTCCTCGGCGTACCGTCGTTCGTTGGGATACACCTGCGCTTCCATGAATGCGCGGACGCGCTCCAGCAGTGCCAGTACCTTTTCGCTGTGTTCGAAGTTCATCCGTGGTTCCCTGTCGATGGCGTGGCTCATTCGCTGCCACGCTGTTTCAATAAATTAATGGTCCTGTGGGGTGTGCATGGTGCGGACTACAGGCGCTGCACCTGCTGCCAGCCGAGTTCCGCAAGCGGCCGCGCCATGCGCCCCATCATTTCAGCCTGCTTGCTCGCCGCAGTGCCATCCTTCACCCGGCCCATGATGCCCTGCATGATGGCGGCACCCCGGAAAAAATTGAACGCCATGCAGAACCCCCAGGTCTGCGGGTCGACCAGGTCCCGCCCGGCACGTTCACAGTATTTCTTCAGATAGTGCTGTTCATCCGGTATGCCCAACGCGGCGAGATCCATGCCGGCG
>JBFKXW010000008.1:0-20380 GCA_041637915.1 Pseudomonadales bacterium
CCGGTGCTGCAACAGGTGCTGGATGCAGCGATCTGCGCACAATGTGCGGAGGCCGTGGGGGCCATGCGGCATATGTGGAAGGACACCGTGGCATACGCTGTGCAGCGGAAACAGTTCGGGATGCCACTCGCGTCCTTCCAGGTCCTGCAGCATCGCATCGTGGACATGTTTATCGCACTCGAGCAGGCCAGTGCACTCACACACGCTGCAACCCAGAAATTGCATCTGCCGGCAGCACAGCGCAGCCGCGTGGTCAGCGCTGCGAAAGTACAAGCCGACCGCGCGGCCCGCCGGATCGGCCAGGCAGCGATTCAGATTCATGGTGGCATGGGGATCACGGAAGAACTCCCGCTCGGTCACTATTTCCGGCGTACGACTGCGATGGGCGCCAGTTTCGGCACAACTGATGCGCACCTCCGGCGCTATGCCGCGCAGGCATTGGATCCCGGCCAGCCGGACACCGTGCTGACCCCTGCATACGATGATGCAGAGATCGCGTTTCGTGATGAAGTCCGGGCATGGATTGCCGACGCCCTGGATCCGGAGTTGCTGGCCCTCAAGGAACGCTCCAAGAACGGCTACCTGGACAAGGCAGGCCAGGTTTGCTGGCAGAAGAAACTGCACGCGAAAGGCTGGGCCGCACCGGGATGGCCGCCGGAACATGGTGGTCCGGACTGGACGCCGACGCAGCGGTATATTTTCCTGTCAGAAACCGCATCCGCCGGCTGCCCGCTGATCTCTCCGATGGGCATCGCCATGGTCGCCTATGTGTTGATGGAGTTCGGTACACCAGCGCAGCAGGAACGATTCCTGCCGTCCATACTGAGCAGCGACGTATTCTGGTGCCAGGGCTACTCCGAACCGGAGGCCGGCTCCGACTTGGCCTCGTTGCGTATGCAGGCAGTTCGGGACGGGGACCACTATATTTTGAATGGTGCCAAGATCTGGACCACGCATGCGCAGTGGGCGGACTGGATTTTCTGCCTGGTCCGGACCAGCCCGGCCGGAAAGCCCCAGGAAGGGATCACGTTCCTGCTCGTGGACATGTCGACTCCCGGAATCAGCGTGCGACCGCTGCCCTCACTGGACGGCCCCATCGAGGGCGAGCAGGAAGTGAACCAGGTGTACTTCGAGAACGTCCGTGTCCCGGTGGAAAACCGCATTGCAGAGGAGGGCATGGGATGGACATGTGCGAAATATCTGTTGCAGTTTGAGCGCGGCGTAGCCTATGCACCACTGCTGCGCGATCAGTTCAAGAAGCTCAAAGCACTCGGCCGCGAGTACCGGAATGAGACCGGCATTCTGCTGATGGACGATCCGGTATTTCGTCAGCGTCTGGCGGACCTTGGCACGCAACTGGATGCGCTGGATGCCACGGAGATGCGCTTTTTCCTCGGCGTGGACAGCGGCGAAGCGATCGGCGCGCTTTCCAGTATGTTCAAGCTGCTGGGAACAGAGATGCAACAGGTACTGAGCGAAGTGACAGTGGATGCCATTGGCATGGATGTACTCCCGTTTGTACGGGACGCATTTGCGGAGTTGCGGGGCAGGCCAGCGCCTGTGCGTCCCGTGCCAGATCATGTTGCGCCACTGGCGCCCCTGTATTTCAACTATCGCAAGACGTCGATCTATGCAGGGACCAATGAGATTCAGCGCAACATTCTGGCGAAACACCTGTTCTCCCAGGCGGCGCGCTGACGAAACCCCCTGCATGCATGCGCAAACTGCTTCACACCGGCCTCAGCGGGGATGCGCCGGCAGCGTGACTACAAATACACTGCCCTGCGGATCACCACCTCGCAGGCAAATGGATCCGCCGTGCTGCTTTACGATGCGCTCACAAATGGAAAGCCCCAGGCCTGCGCCCTCATAATGCATACCGGCATGCGCCCGCTTCAGGGGCTGGAAGATCTCTTCGTGATGTTCTTTTGCGACCCCAATGCCGTTGTCCCGTACTTCGATACAGACATCCGTGGTGTCCGGCACCATCCGAACCTCAATTCGGGGAGGTTGCTCACAGAACTTCACGCCATTGCCAATCAGGTTCTGGAAAAGCTGACGCAGGCGGACCGCGTCACCACAAACCACCGGTAGCGCCCCCACAACAATGGAGCCGCCCCGCTCCTGCACGATATCCGAAAAGTACTCCGCAACCTGGGTTACCACTCTGTACAAATCAACACTTTTCTTGGCATGGATCTGCTCACCGGCCTGGGTATATTCCAGCAGACGCTCCACCAGTTCTACACCGTCCTCAGCAATGCGTTCCAGCGTGTGCAGTCTTTCGAGTTCTTTCGCATCCAGCTTTTCGGAAATCCGATATGCAAGCATTTTTGAGTACACCGCGATCTTGCGCAATGGCGCTTTCACGTCATGCGCGACCATGTAGGAAAAAGATCGCAATTCCTGCTCTGCCTGCGCCAGTTTCCGCTCGGCTTCCACCTGGCTGAATGCGGCTGCGACCGCGTGAGCAAATTGCGCCGGATCGAATTCATCCTTGATCAGGTAATCCTTCGCACCCAGCTTTATCGCCTGTTTGGCGATGGACTCATTCCCCTGCCCGGTGGAGAAGATCACCGCCCTGGCTGACAACAGGTTCCGTTCCTTCATCTTTTTCAGAGCATCGAGACCACTCCCATCCGGCAGACCATGATCCAACAGGACCAGATCAAAGGACTGCTCATCAAGCAACCGCAAGGAATGCTGAATGGTACTCACGGACGTGATCTCCACCCCTTCCGTCAATGCATTCTCGATGGCGCGACGATACAGGAGTTGATCCGCCTCACTGTCATCTACAATCATTGCCCGCACAGTCATCACGATACTCTATGCGGCTGGCGAAAACTTGCCCAGGGAGAAAGAAAACCGGCTGCCCCGCCCCACTTCTGATTCCAGGTGAATGGACCCCCCGCAACGCTGAATGATCTTTCGCACAATCGAAAGCCCTGCCCCGGTGCCTCCGCCGAATTCATCCTTCTGGTGGAGCCGGCGAAACATGCCGAAAATACGCTGGTGATACTCCGGCGCGATGCCGATGCCGTTATCCTCGACATAGAAAGGCCATTCCGCGCCTTGCTCGTAGCCGATTTCCACCCACTTTTCGGGCTTGTCGTTGTAGTTCATTGCACTCACGATCAGGTTGCGAAACACCTCACCAATTCGCACTGCATCACAGAACATACAGGGTAGCTTTCCCTTCCGCCTGACCTCGACACCCCTTTTTTCGATCACTGGCCGGAGCGTTTCCAACACCTCTTCCAACACCACCTCGAGATCCACTTCTCGAATCGCATGCTCACCCTGACCCACACTGGAATAGCGAAACAAGTCATCGATCAGATCACGCAAACGAAGCGCCAGGGTCTGCTGAGCAGACAACATCTTCAAACCATTTTTATCGATAAGCTCCGCATAATCGTCGAGCAGCACCTGCGCGTAGATCCGAATACCCCGCAAGGGCTCCTTGAGATCGTGTGAGGCAATGTATGCAAACTCCTCCAGCTCCTGGTTGGAGGAAACCAGCGCGGCATTTGTCTGCTCCAGGATTTTTTCTCTTCCTGCCAATTCCCGCGCGAGCTGTTCCCGTCGACGTACCTCCTCCACCAGCTGTTCATTATTCGCATTCAGCGTCTCAGAGATGCTGCGTTGGCGCGCGACCATCCACAGGTTCCACCCCAGCAGACAGGCCAGGATGATGCTGAACAGCAATAATAGCGCCGGCATGCTGCCCACATTCTTGCGTACGAACTCCGGTGATGCATAGATCATCAGTTCCAAAACCGTTTCAGAAACCTGAAAGGTTCGGGCCATGGACATCTGCGAGGGCTCCCCCTGCCCGGCCAGCTCCACACCATCCAGCAGGATGCGATAGGGAAGGCCGCCGGTTTCGCGCGCAACCACCTGCTGAACGACCGCCGCCAAATCGACTGTTGCGATCAGGGCACCTACTTCGGTGTTCTGCAACCGAATGGGCAGCAGATGGCGAACTTCCATGCGCGACGCATAAAAAATCTGCTTGCCACGGTTGAGTTCTTTTAAAAACTCGATGCGTTCTGCATCCAATGTGACTACTTTGCAGTTGCGGCAGTCAGATTTCTGCACCTCCCAAAGAGGCTCTCCGGCGCCCAGCGGAATCACCTGCAGGTGCGTGATGCCGTGAAAATCCTGCAGGTAGCGCTGCGCATCTCGACGCCAAAAAACCTCTTCTTCAGGGCCCATCAGCGCCAGCCGGTCTGCCATTCTCTCCATCGCTGTTCTCATCTGCAGCGAATGCTCCAGAAAAACCGTCTCCGCCTTTTCCGCATAGGATTGCAGCAGCGCACGGGCACGCAGTTGCTGCTCGGCCTCCAGCAGCGACCAGAAGAACAGACCGCACAAAGCGATCAGCAGGCCCGACAGCACCGGCACCACACCCAGAAGCAGTTCGCCCCAATGACCTGACCAGAGACTCAGGAGAGCCGCGCTCCCGAACAGTAGAAATCCGACCGAGGTGTGCACGGCCATGCGGGTCAACTGGCCCCACCCATAAGTGCTCTCTACACCCAGCAGATATCCCGACAACGCGATGAATGCCAGCAGGGTCAGGCTGACCGTGACACTGATGCCGATCACAAGGCGGCCTTTCAGATTCGAAAGTCCCTGGGAAAGCAGCAGGACACCCGCCAGCACATAACCAACCGCAGTATTGGGGGCCATGCGACCGGGGTGACTGGTCTTCACATCCGTGTAATGCCGCATGAGCAGTTCATCAATGCCCAAGTCCCAACTGAAGAGATACTCAGTGAGCGTCGCCGAACCGAGCAAGAACACGACCAGACCCAACACGGCGCCCAACCAAATGAACCGAAACTGGATTGCGCACAGACCCAGACCAGCCAGAAGAAATCCCAGGGCGGTATTGAACTGCATGGGCGCAAACTCGGGGCGGACCTGAATCAGCAACAGGTTTTTTGTATGCCAGCCGTAAATCACAAGCAGGCCGAGCAATGCAACGCAGACACCCAACACAAAGGCAGCCCGTGAAACCGCCTCTCTGGAACGCGTGGAGCTGACGGATTGCGCCATTTCCTCAGCCTCCATGGACGAGGCCTGTGGCGAGCAACGCGGATGCCACGAACGAGGCAACCGCGGGGAAGGGCAAGCCGTTCACTGAACGCTCCTCAATGAATCTTTACAAGCCTACAAGGCCAGTTTTGCAGGCTCAGGAACAGACCAAGGTGGAAGATCTGTTCGCCCCTGTGCAACCGACGTCGCACACCAACACAAGATGTTCTCAGGATAGATGAACGAAGTCAGATTCTCCGCCCTGCATGCGGCAGGGGCCCGGCGCGACGGAAATAAAGTGGCTTTTCAGTTTCTGCGATCGCGAGACACCGCAAATCCATGGGCGTTGGCGCCCCGCTATGGCCCGGACTGGTCAGGTGCTGTGATTCACCCCGTCAACCTGCTCGTTGAGCGTCCAGTAGTCGTAGAGGTAGCCGAGCAGAAAAAAACCGCCAGTAAAAAACCAGAGGATCGCCGTAATCCACTTTCCCATGTAGAGGCGATGCGCACCGAATATGCCCAGGAATGTCAGCAGTATCCAGGCCACGGTGAAACTGAGACGACCGTCCCGGTAACGTCGGTCCGCTGCTCTATCCATACCGGGAATGAGGAACAAATCGATGATCCAGCCAATGAACAACAAACCCAGCGTAAAAAACCAGATCGTGCCGGTGACCGGTTTCCCGTAATAGAACCGATGCGCACCCAGGAAGCCAAAGATCCAGAGGATATAGCCAATTGCCTTGGAATGGGTGTCGTTGTGACTCATGGTTCTGTCCTCGCGCCAGCACCGGGGCGGATAAAGGATTCTGACGTTCCTGCTACTTCCTCAAGCAAACCCAGAGCGCATGTATGACGCCCGGAATCCACATCAGAAATCAGAGCAGGATATTGATGATAAGCGCCTTGCCCAACTGAGGGTTGTCAGAAATACGGCAGCCGGTGGCTGCAGCAGGCAGAGAGTCACCAGCACGATCTTGTCATCCGTGCACTCTCCAAACGAGTGGGACGTGTCCCGCAGTCCAAAGGCGACTGACCCTGCCCGGGTGCCGACGCAGACCGGATGCCCCCTGGTGGCGCTTCTGCCGTGCTGTGATTATACCCGCGCCTACCGCGCAACATGCCAGTTTCCGACGATGCAACTAAGATGACAAATATGGTTCCCTGGAATGCATTTGCAGTGAAACTGTCTCTGGCTGCGAGCGACGGGCTGTCAGGCGACCGCCACCAGCTCTGGCAACGCAGTGTCCGGATTACCCCCGGCGCGACAGTGCGTATATCCCCCCGTCGCTGACCACCACGCTTCGGCCGTCACCTCATGCGCACAGAAGAGTTCCTGCATAGCCCGGCCATTACGCGCGTCATGCTGCGTTTCGCGCAGGAACAGGGCGTGGACGCGCAGACCTGTCTGGTCGGAACCCAGTTGCAACCCGAAATGCTGCTGGATTCAGACCGTCTCATTACCCGCGCGCAGGAAATGCAGGTCATGGAGAACCTGATCTCAGCACTCCAGGATGTACCGGCACTCGGCTTTCAAATGGGACTTCAGTACACGATCTCCGCATTCGGGGTGTGGGGCTTCGTGTTGACCACCTGCAAAAACATACGGGAAGCGGTGGAATTGGCCATCCGCTACCTGCCGCTCAGTACGGCCTACTGCCGCATCACTGTCATGGCTGACCAGAATGAACTCGGTATTGTTTTTGATGCCACAGAGATTCCAGCCACGCTCCGCACCTTCCTGCTGCACCGCGATATCGCAACCGGCCTGAACATTGCGCGGGAGGCCATGCTCGATGCAAATCCGGCACTCCGGCTGGAACTGCAGGGCGCCCCGCCTACGGATGCCGGTCAGATTGAGCGCCTGTCTCCAGTGAGCGTCTCCTGGCGACAGGAATTCAACCGGGTCGTGCTGGACATGGCAGATGCCTACCGCCCCATGCCGACCTACAATGAAAGGTTCGTGCGGCAGTTGGAGGAACAGTGCCGCGCGCTGATGAAACAACGGCAGGTTCAGGGCATCGGTGGACAGGTGCGCAACGTGCTGCTCGGGAAAACCGGCTTCCTCAAAAATACCGAGGAAGTTGCGAAGGAACTGGGCATCAGCCCCCGCAGCCTGCGTCGCAGACTGGAGACCGAGGGCACCAGTTTCCGCGAACTGCTGGAGGATGCGCGCCAGCAGGTGGCTGAGCATCTGCTCCTGACAACAAAGATGACGCTGGAGGAACTGGCCTTTCACCTTGGCTACTCGGACGCAGCCACGTTCACGCGCGCCTTTCGCCGCTGGCATCAGCAGTCACCCGGAGAGTACCGCAAGTCGGCAAACCGACCGCAGGAGAACCCCTGACCAGCGGTTCCTCAGAGGATTCCCAACCCGCCCGCGATGGCCGGAACTGCAAACACGGTGGCCACCCATGCCCTGATGAACAGCCTCCGACCCGCATAACCTGTGTTGCATGAGTCGCAGTGTGGCATTTGCTGCCACCCGAAGAACCAGCACCCAGGAGAATCAGACGATGAGCCACACGTACCCGGCAGCGGATCAGGCGCTGATCGCCCACATCATTCGAAAGCCTGCATTTCGCTCTCTGCTCGAACTGCCTCTGTTTGCCTGGCAGGAGATCCTGCTGGTGCTGGGCTGCTATACCGTGCTGCTGGGAGGCTCCGTACTTTATATGCAGGACGTACTGCCCTACCTGCTGGTACTGTGCACATCCGGCCTGTCGATCTACGCGATCTTTACGCCACTGCATGATGCGACCCACGGATCGGTGTCACGCTCCCATGCCGTCAATGACCTGATTGGCTCGCTGGCAGCGCAGCCGATGGTTCCAGGCGTGACGGTCTCTCTGTACCGGTACCTCCATCTGGAGCATCACCGCCATACTGGCGACCCGGATCGGGATCCGGATGAGTCACTGGTATCCTCCGGCCCGGTCGGGCGACTGCTCAATGCGGCTTTCGTGGAACTGAAGTGGACGCACTGGTACCTGAACCATCTCGAGAAGCGCTCTGTGCGGGAACGGTTTCAGGACCTTACCTCTCTGCTGCTGTACGTGCTGTGGCACGTCGTTTGGCTGAACTCGCCCTACGCACTGGAGTTTGTATTGCTCTGGATGCTGCCGCAGCGACTGGGCCTGCTCATTGTGGCGTATCTGTTCGCCGCGATTCAGCACCCGGTGGGCGTGCTCGAACAGGCGCGCCCCTTCCAGGCGACACGCATGTTCCGCGGCGGACATCTGGTACGCATCCTGATGCTTTCGCAGTCGCAACACCTCATGCACCACCTGTTCCCGATGCTGCCGTACTATCGATACAACACGGCCTGGAAACTGTCTCGCGATGATCTGGCCGACCAGGCACTGATCTGGGACACGCCCATGGGCCGGCTCCGACAACCCGCTCCGCAGAGCAGGCCTGCGACCCTCACCGTCACGGTGGAGCGCATTGAATCCATCACGCCGGAGGTCAACGCCTATGTATTTGCCCCGGCAACAGGCGACATGCTGCCTGCCTACGATGCGGGGGCGCACATCGATGTCCATGTTGGGGCCGGGCTGATCCGACAGTATTCTCTGACCGGGTTGGCGGGCAGGAACCGTTACAGCATCGCTGTAAAAAGGGAAGACCAGGGACGGGGTGGCTCGCGAGCCCTGCATGAGCAGCTTGTCGTCGGAAAAACCCTGCAAGTCAGCCGCCCCCGCAATCTGTTCCAGCTGCAGCCGGATGACCAACACGCCGTGCTGGTTTCCGGCGGTATCGGCATCACGCCCATCCTGAGCATGGCGCTGGCGCTCCGGGAACGCGCGGCAAGTTTTGAACTGCACGCCTGTGGCCGGGATCGCGATATGCTGCCGTTCGCCGAACTGCTGCACAGCGCCGAGTGGCGTAAACATGCACGGTTGTGGCTGGGTTCGGACGGCGGCCTGCAGCCGGATACATTGCCCGCGTTCGAGCCCGGATACAGTCTGTATCTCTGTGGGCCGGCCGGATTCATGGATCACGTTCGCGCACTGGCCGCAAACCGCGGCTGGCCTGCAGACGCAATCCACAGTGAAGCCTTTCAGGCTGACCCTGCGAACGGCCAGAATACACCCTTCACCGTGGAACTGGCCCGCAGCGGGCGAGTGATCGAAGTACCAGCCAACACGACCCTGCTCGATGCACTGAACCAGCAAGGCATTCGGGTGGCCGCGTCCTGCGTGCAGGGCCTTTGCGGAACCTGTCGATGCAGGGTGCTGGAGGGCAGCGTCGAACACCGCGATCAGTTCCTCTCCCGCGAGGAGCGCGCAGCCGGATTGATGACGGCGTGTGTTTCCCGCGCCAGCGGTTCCGGCAGGCTGCGGCTCGACTTATAGAGGCTGTCAGGCTGCGGTGAAAGGACGTACTGGTGGTGCCCGTCCTGGCGCGCTGCACAGGCTCGACCATCCCGCCTGCCCGTGGCGCAGCAGTATCGCCCCGGCGGCCCGCGCGCAACGGAAAAAACGCTGGCAGAAACGCGCCGCAAGCAGCGGGGCCCTTCAGCATCCATGGGCAGCAGCCGGCTCAGCCATTGATCAGCGCGTACTGTTAGAAAATTACTATATCCATCCGATGCGTTCTGATTCATGCTTGCGCGACCAAAAACTGAAGGGAAGAGAGCAAAACCATGAAAGAGATTGATCTCAGCAAGCCGGTACTGGTGACTGGCGGAAGTGGATACATTGCCAGCTGGCTGGTGCGTTATCTGTTGGAGGATGGCCTGACCGTCCATGCAACGGTTCGTGACCCGGGCAACCCGAAAAAAGTCGGGCACCTGCAACGTATGGGCGATGAACTGCCCGGCACTTTGAAACTCTTTCAGGCCGACCTGCTCAGCGAGGGTGCATTTGATGAACCCATGCGCGACTGCGAGCTGGTTTTCCACACGGCGTCTCCGTTCCTGATTCGCGTCAAGGACCCGCAGAAGGAACTGGTAGATCCGGCGCTCCAGGGCACCCGAAATGTGCTCGAGGCCGTCGAGCGGACCCAATCGGTGAAACGCGTGGTCCTGACGACCAGCGTGGCAGCGATTTACGGTGACAACGCGGACATGGCGGACGCCGGGCTGCGGGAATTTACCGAGGAACACTGGAATACGACCAGCTCCCTGTCACACCAGCCGTACTCCTATTCCAAGAAGGTGGCCGAAGAAGAGGCCTGGAAAATCGCGAATGCGCAGGATCGCTGGGATCTGGTGTGCATCAACCCGGCACTGGTTCTCGGCCCGTCCCTTTCCAATGCCAGTGACTCGACCAGCCTGACGACGATCAAGCAATTGGTCGATGGCAGCATGAAGACGGGCGCACCCGCCTTGACCATGGGCATCGTCGATGTACGCGACGTCGCGTTGGCGCACCAGAAGGCGGGCTTCACTCCCACCGCGAAAGGACGCCACATCACGGTCAGCCGTACCGCATCCTTGCTGGAACTGGCCAACATGATCCGCGACCGTTTCGGCAGCCAGTACCCGCTACCCAGGCGGGAGGTGCCCAAGTTCCTGGTCTGGCTGGCCGGGCCCTCTCAGGGCGTCACCCGCGACTTCGTGAAACGCAATGTCGGTCATCCTCTGCGCTTCAATATCACCTACACGTGCAAGGACCTGGATATGAGCTTCCGGCCTGTCGAGGAGACCATGGCGGATCATTTCCAGCAGTTACTGGATGACGGCATCATCCGGAAACGGGACGCCTGACCGTCACACGGCCGGAACGTCACACCCATCTTGCAGGCCTGCTCAGAACGAACACCCTGCCGGTGACGCCGGCGGGGTGCGCGCTCTATCGCACAAGGCATTGCCGGCCGGCAGGCGCAAGCTTGCTCTGGACTGATATGTCTACGATAGATTTTGAACTGGACGGATTGCGATCGCCCATGCGCGGTCCTGAACGCTCATTCCACACCAGACCCTGTTCCCTAGGCAGAAAGCGCCGGACTGGACCGTACATCGGGTGGGGACCACCCAGTCAATGCCAGTTTGGACTGATCGCTCCCTACCCGGCACATGAAATATGATCATTCATGAAGATTGTCGGGATACTGCATAGATCGGCACGGCTCGTCAGCCGTGCCGGTCATTTCTGACTATCATTGTCCTATGCTTGGAAAAACGCATCCATGATGATGTTCCCGCTCCATCTGGATCGACATGGCTCCAATACACCGATGTGTCAGAACAGCAGCCGAACCACATGAACATCCGGCGGAATGCGCGGAGGGGCTCGCCCTGCGCCCGGGCATGCAACATTTTGTTGTTCTGCATTCTAGTACTGCCCTCCGTCGCGAACGCCACGCCAGCCGCCACATTGAAAGGCGCCCTCATCCTGAAGTTCCTGGAACACTTTGAGTGGAGAAATGAATCTCGGATCAACACGTTCGTGATTGGTTTCTATGGACCGGACCGGGACATTTACCAGGCGCTCCAGCCAGGCACGCATCGAGCCAAGGGAAAACCAGTGCGGGTTGCGATCTATGAGAATCTGGAACAGGCGCGCGCGGCACACATTCTGGTGCTCTCTCCCTCCCTGAATGATGAATCGGACCGTGTCGCCTACGCATTATCCGGCAGCAATACACTGCTGGTTTCGCAAGACAATCCGGACGCCAACTCGATCATGATCGACATTGGCATGATGAACAGGAAACTCACGTTCGAGGCCAATACCCCCAACATCATCAACGAGGGGCTGAAGTATTCCAAGAACATCGTTCTGATCGGTGGCACCGAACTGGACGTTGCCAAACTGTTCGAACTCCGGGAAAACAAACTTCGCACCACCCGGTCCGAACTGGCCGGTCTGAGCAGCAAGCTGCGAATTCAAAGCGAGCAACTGGAGGAGAGACGGAAAGCGTTCGCGGCGCAGCAGGAAGCATTCAAAGCATTGGAAGCGAGCACCAGCAAAATCCGCTCCATGCTGGAATCAAGCAAGTCTGCATTGCAGAGAAGCCAGGAAGCGCTGCAACGGAATGAGCAGAATCTGCAAGAACGGGAACAGGAACTGGCCCGCAAGGAGGCGGAAGTTGCCGCACTGGTTGCAGAGATTGCCGAAAACGAGAAAATTCTGGCTGAGCAACTCCGCCACATCGATACGCAGAAAAGTGTAATCACCCAGCAAGGCGAGGAAATCACGACCCACAAAAGTGAGATTCAGCAGAAAGAGCTGAAACTCGGCGAGAACGAAATTGTGATTACCGAGGCAAAAAGTACGATAGAACGCCAGCAATTCTTCGTGGCACTCGCAGTCACCGGGACATTTTTTCTGCTCGTACTCCTTTTTACCATCCAGAGAAGCCTGAGCACGATCAAGCGGAAGAATCACCAACTGGCCACACTGAATGAAGAACTCGCCTCGGTGAATCAGCGCCTTGCCAGCGCGAACCATGAACTGAACGCCCTGAACGAAGCAAAGAGCAATATGCTGAGCGTGCTGAGTCACGACATACGCACCCCCATGAATGCGATCATGGGCATGTCGGAGATGTTGAGTTCCGAGAACCTGTCAGCCAGACAGCGCACCTTCAATCAGAACGTGCTCAACGCTGGCCACTCCCTGCTCGATCTGATCAATAACATCCTCGACATGTCGAAGATTGAAGCCGGGAAGATGTCGCTCGAGTTCCTTCGCATGGATCTGTATCAGGTGATCAGTGACCTCAATGATCTCTTCCTGTTTCAGGCCCTGAACGCAGAAATTGAATGGCTTTGCAGGGTCGATATGGATGTGCCCCAGTTCATCTATTGCGACCCGACGCGCCTGCGGCAAATCCTTGTGAACTACCTGGGCAACGCGTTCAAGTTCACTGGCCCGGGTGGCCGGATAGACCTGACGGTGAACTTGCATCCGGAAAATGCGGACCTGCTGTATTTTCGGGTGACTGATACAGGAATCGGCATTCCGGAGACCTCATTGTCCAATGTGTTTGAGAGTTTCACACAGGCCGATGCGAGCACCTCCAGGAAGTACGGCGGTACCGGTCTCGGACTCTCGATCTGCAAGGAACTTTCAGAACTCATGGGGGGCGAGGTAGGCGTTGAGAGTACACCCGGCGAAGGCTCTACCTTCTGGTGCACGATCGCCCTGAAAGCGGACGAGCAATCGGCACCGCCGCACGCGCTGAATGCCTCGGCTTTGCAGGGTGTGCGTCTCCTGATCGCCGAGGACAACGCCATGCAGGCTGAGTTTGTGCAGGAGCAGGCAAGCCGCTTCGGGATGCAGGCCAGTGCGGCCAGAAACGGCCAACAGGCAGTCGCAATGGCGCGCGAGGCGCAGGAGCGCAGCGAGCCCTATGAGCTCTTTTGTTTTGACCTCAATATGCCGGAATTGGATGGCGTGGAGGCGATTCGTCAGATCAGGGAAATGGAGGCATACAAGGACACTCCCGCTGCACTGGTCTCTGCGACAGACGATTTTCAATTCGATGAGCCACTGGCCGCGAAGGGCTTCAACCTTGCCCAACGCAAGCCGGTTGTTTCCTATGGATATCTGGCGCTTTTTGTCCGGTTGCTGGGCACTGAAAACAATGGCTCAAAAGAAAATGTGACCGGGCGATGGAGCGATGCCGCCCTCTCAGCGCTGGAAGGGCGCAGGCTGAATGTGCTGATCGCGGAGGATAACGTCGTGAATTGCACTCTCATGAAAGCCATGCTGGAAAAACTGAGTTGCCACTGTCACCTCGCCCACACGGGCATGGAGGCACTGGAATTGATGCAGTCAGGTCGAGTGCATTTCGACATCGTCTTCATGGATTGCGAAATGCCCGAGATGGACGGCTGGCATGCAACCCGGGAGATTCGCGCATGGGAGGAACGGCAGGCGCTGCCCGCGTGCCCCATTATCGCGCTGACCGGGCACACCGACGAAGGCGCCACAAAACGTTGTGTGAAAGCAGGGATGAACGCCGTATTGAACAAACCAGTCAAGCTGTCCAGCCTACAGGACGCTTTGCTTGAGCAACTGAAAACTGCCTAAAAAAAAGCCTGATGGGAAAAATGGCTCACGTTACGGCTTGATTTGCCAAAGCTGCGCCTTTCGTAAGCTACACTGGCGCGCCGGTCACAATGCCGGCTTGCAGCCTGAAACCTTTCTATACTGAAATTCTTCGAACTCGGTGTTCGGCAAGATGTCATCCTGAAGTACCGGGAGTTCCGTCATGAAGGGCCACCTGAAAGCGTTCCTCATCAGCACGATACTGATCACGCAAACTGTCGTCACGCCGGCGTTGGCAGCGCAGGACATCTTCAAGATGTCACTGGAGGAAATCCTCAACGAGGAAGTCACCTCGGTCTCGCGCAAGGCGGAATCCCCCCGCGACACCGCCTCCGCGGTGTATGTCATTCGCCAGGAAGACTTGCGGCGTAACCATGTGACCCACATCACCGAAGCATTGCGCATGGTGCCGGGCATGCACGTCGAGCGCATCGACGCGGGGCGCTGGGCAGTGAATACGCGGGAAGGGACACAGTACTTCAATAACCGCCTGCTGATACTGATTGACGGCCGCACGCTCTATACGCCCGTGTTCAGCGGCACCTGGTGGACCTACCAGGATTTCGTGCTGGAGGATATCGAACGAATCGAGGTAATCCGCGGGCCGGGTGCCGTGATGTGGGGCGCGAACGCGGTGAATGGCGTGGTGAACATCATCACCAAGCATTCCGGCGATACGATCGGCACCATGGCCAGCGTCAATGTAGGCACGGAGGACAACTGGCAGCAATTCCGCCATGGGTTCCAGATTGGGGACAACTGGACCGGCCGCCTGCAGTTTCGTAACCGCGAGGCAGACAATTCCAAGCGATTGAACGGTGGTGACAATAACGACGACTGGGATCTGAGCCGCTATGGCTTCCGAATGGACGGCAAACTCGATGAATCCAACCGGCTTACCGTCCAAAGCGATGGTTTCCGCGGCACGCAGGCGCTCCGCGGTGGTTTTCCTGCGTTCGGCACCGGATTTCTGGATCATGATGGCATCAAGATGCGCGGCATCAGCCTGCTGGGCCGTTGGGACCGTGCACTGGATGATGGCGGCAGCCTGCAGGTGCAGTCGTACTACGATCGCGTTGTTCGCCTCAAACGCGGCGTCATGGATTTCCGCATCGAGATCTACGACGTGGAGTTTCAACACCTGACCGCCCCAGGCCAGCGTCATGAAATGGTCTGGGGGGGAAGTTTCCGCCTCGCACAGGACGATTTTGGTGGCAATCCGCTGTTCTTCTACACACCGGACGAAGTCAGTCGAAGACGCTGGACCGGTTTCCTGCAGTATGACTATGAGGCGATTGAGAATACGCTGAATTTCATCGCAGGAACCAAGCTTGAGCACAACGACTTTTCCGGATTCGAGTACCAGCCAAGCGTCAAGGCCATCTGGCGACCCTCCGGCCGCCAGACTGTTTGGGCCTCGATTTCTCGTGCGGTGCGCACGCCAGACCGCTCAGAGCATGACATTACGTTCTCGCTCGCAGGCACCCCGCCCGCCGGGCCCTCCACGCTGACTCTCATACCGGCCCCGGACACGAAATCGGAATACCTGAAGTCTCTGGAAGTCGGCCACCGCTGGCAGCTGACCGACCGCTTTTCCTGGGACCTGGCGCTTTATGCCAAACGCTTTGAAGATGAACTCCGTGTGGAGTTCATCAACCCGACGACGCTCATCAACGGCAATCTGAAGGGCGAGCGCTTCTACGGCGGGGAAATTCTGATCGACTGGCGGCCCGCCGACTGGTGGCAGATTCAAGGCTGGTGGGCCCACATCAATCCGAGAATCAACCCCAACTCGGCGACACGCAACCATGCCAACATTCGCTCCTATATCAATCTGCCCGGCAATATCGAGTTGGATGGCACCCTGCGCTTTACGGATGCGCGACAGGTTGCAGGTGCGCCAGACATCCCCTCCTACACAGAGTTGGATGTTCGCATCGGTTGGCAGGCCACCCCGGAATTCGACATCTCCCTGGGCTTACAGCATTTGCTGGATGACCGGACCGTGGAAGCGCCGGTGCAGAACTTCGTCGCATTTCAACAAGCCGAAATCGAACGCGCCTTTAATCTGAAGCTGACCTGGACACCACGGTGAGTGCGATGCAATCGGCCATCAGACATTCATCTTCTTTTTAGTCGAGGACTGCAGTAGAGCAACAGGCCTCATTCCGATTTTCAAAGCGTCTGCGTCGCGTGCGCCAGCCAGCACACAAGAAAGCCTCACGAAACGACATCAACGGCTCCATCACGCCGCAAGAGGCTGCACGGGTCCCGTTCTCTGCCAGGACAGCCAAAGCCTACGGGAGATCTAACATAAATGGGGACCCCTCAAAGTGTCCCTGGTTTCCCGATGGAATTGGCGCACTTCAGGGGAGATGGTCATTGCCTATCGCAACCCCAACGGCACGCTTGAGGACGCCAGGAAAAACGGGCGGATGCGCGTATGTACGAGGACAAAGTGGAGATGAAGAAACGCCCTCCCTGGATGACTGCGGAACCCACCGTCATCGAATCGGCACTGAACCGGGCTCTCGGGCGCCTGGTTGCGCCCATCCAGTGGCAGCCGGAGAGGTACGCAGATGGAAGCCGCTGGATTCTTCCGTTCCGGGGCCATCGCGGCCAGAGGCTGGAAATCGAGATTCTTCCCGGCCACGATATCCAGGTGAGTTGGCACAGCCCGGAGAAACCGGGCAGTCCGTTCGAGGCCCTGTTCGCGACAGACGGGGTTGCGCCTGAGGAAGCGGGTGCCGAGGTGGCGCAGTTCGTCGCAGACCTGATCCGCGAACGCCTCATCCTCATCATGAGAAAGGGTTGCTTTCGCGGAGGGCGGGCGTTCGTTACCCCGGGCGAACTCAAGGCGGTCAAACCGGGAACGATCGCCTGGGCTGAAAGCTGGTCTGGTCGTTACGAGCACGACCGAGCATCGCGGTCTGGCTGAGAAAGCCAAGCGCAACGGGTCCGCTCCGATCACCCAAAGCCGGGGCAGCAGGCGGCGGCTTGCCTGCGTGTTCCTGACTTTTTTCCACGCCAAGAACTGCCCACGGATTCATCCAGTCGCAGCGCCTCTGCGAGGCCACTGCGAGCGGCGCGCTCCGCTGGCATCGTTTCCTGCATGGATCCGCGCATATCTGGCATTACTATTGCTTACTTCCAGCCAGACCAGCAGCCCACATGGCATTTCGTCGACAACAACCACTGCCGAGCGCGATCCGTACCGTCTGGTTTTAAAAACGCATCGCAGAATGCGATGCAATCGGGCAGCAGTCACCCGGAGCGGTGCACTGGAATGCCGTAGAACGTGCAAAGAGCCCGATACAGGAACAAGAAAAAATTGAAAGTCCGCGTCATGCTGCGCCGCTGCTGCCGATCCCAGCCACCCGCCGCCGCATGCTGTGCATGGATACACCGGTGGGCGGGACTGTTCCCCGGCACAACAACGGAGAATCTTGCCGGATGATTTTTGATCTGGAGAAATCCGCCGCGGTTGAGCGACATGTGGACGTGTTGGTCATCGGCGCGGGCACAGCCGGGCTGCCCACCGCAGCGCTGTTGGCGCGGACCGGCGAACTGTCGGTTCTTTGCCTGGAGTCTGGAGGCCGGCACAGCGCCGACGGCACGCAAAGCACCAACCCTCTCAATCAGGTCGTGCAGGCGAATGCGGTCCACGCCGGCGCCTCGATGGGACGGTTTCGCTGCATGGGGGGCACCTCGACGCGCTGGGGTGCAGCGCTGATTCCGTTTCTCGACGAGGATTTCAGTGATCCGCCCTGGCCCATCGGCAGTGCCGACCTGGCCCGCTATGAGCACCAGGTCGAACGTTTATTTGGTTTGCGTGAAGGACCCTATGACGCCAATGGAATTGATGAATCCGGTCAGGAGACCTTCGCCGCCCGCTCGGCAAAATTACCGCCATTCAATCGCAGAAACGTCTTCAGACTGTTCAGGCGCGAGTGTCAAAGCGCGCGCGGACCGGAGATATGGCTGAACGCCACAGTCACCGACTTCACCGTCACAAATCAGCGTGTTCAGCGTGTTACCGCCAAGTCTGCCGGTGGCGTCACCATTACGGTGGTCCCGAGACAAGTCATTATCGCCGCCGGCGCGATCGAAACGACCCGGTTAATGCTGTTGCTGGATCATCAGAACGGGGGCATCGTTCGAGCCGCGAGCCCCTCATTAGGGTGCTATTTCAGTGATCATTTATCCGCGCGCTTTGCCGATGTTGTGCCGCATGATCCGGCAGCACTGAATCGCGCCCTGGGCATACGGTTTGAGGGTGGCGGCATGCGCGACGTGCGCTTCAACAGCACCATCAGGAGAGCGAATCACGCCGACAACATGGCCTGCTATGCCCACTTGATTGCCGAGCCGGCATCGACCAGCGGATTTGCCGCCTTGAGAGATCTGTTGCGGCATCGGCAAGCCCGGTCCGGACCGCCACCGTTCGCCTTGATGCTGCGGCTGAGCAGGCACTTGCCCTGGCTTCTGCGCTGCCTGTGGTGGTTCTGCTTTGAGCGACGACTGCTCTTCGCAGACAGCCAGCAGCTGGGCATGCACATGTACACGGAGCAGGCAGCCTGTGCGCGAAACCGGATCACGCTCGATCCGGCGCAGGTCGATCGCTTCGGCAAACCGCTGGCATTGATTCAGTGGAGCGTGCGGGAGAGTGACTTCGCCGATTTCTGCGCCGCAACTGCGGCATTTGCTGACCACTGGGAGCGCAGCACGCTGTCCCGGCATGCGCACCTGGTTCCCCGCGACCGGCAGGCAACACGCGCGGAGTTTATGGCGGGCGGTGGCAATTTTCATCCGACCGGCTCGACCAGGATGGCGGCCGACGCGAGTTCCGGGGTGGTGAATGGCAACTTGGACGTCTTCGCGCTGGACAATCTGAAACTGCTTTCCACTTCGGTGCTTCCGACCGGGGGTGGAGCCAATCCGACCATGACGCTGCTGGTGTTGGCGATGCGTTGCGTGGAGCAGATCACCGCGCAGAACGCCGCCCGGCGGAGCAGGCAGGAATCAGGTTCCCACTGCGTTGCTTTACCCCCGGCCCTCGACTGCTGCCCCGACCCTGCCTCCTGATGCCCGGGGAACCGTCCGCCCCTGACGCCCGGCACCGGCTTGCGTGAGCACGGCTTGATCCGCGCAGGACAACGGCAGCGCGAAACACCCGAAACCTGAGGATGGCGTGGCTGAATCCCTGCCGGCCGCAAAATGCCCGGGCGGTGGCGTCAGAGGCCCAGTTCTGTCAGGCCGGGGAAGTCATCGGGGCGCACATCACCGGGCCACAGGAACTTCCGCTGTGACTCCATGATTGGCACATCGTTGATACTGGCATGACGCACACACATGTAACCCCTGTCATCAAATTCCCAGTTTTCATTGCCATAGGATCTGAACCAGGTACCGGTGTCTTCGTGCCATTCGTAGGCAAAGCGTACGGCGATTCGGTTCTCGCTGTGTGCCCAGATTTCCTTGATCAGGCGATAGTTCAGTTCCCTGGCCCATTTGCGCTGCAGGAAGGCCACGATCTCGTCGCGTCCGTGAATGAATTCAGCTCGGTTGCGCCATCGGCAATCGGCAGTGTATGCACCAGCGACCAGGACCGGATCCCGGGTGTTCCAGGCATTCTCAGCCCTGCGCACCTTGATGACGGCGGTGCTGTAATCAAAGGGTGGGAGCGGTGGGCGTTGATCATCAGACATGACGTTCATCCCCGGCGTCTTGCGGCGAACACTGCTGCAGAAGCAGACGCGGAGCCCGTCCGCAAAGGTACGGGCCCCGGCGCCCTAGTCTGTCTTACCACGATTTGTAGGGCAGGAACTTTCCGTTCAGGGTGAGCAGGACACGATCGCCCTTGGGGTCCTCCACCTTGTCCACCTCCATGGAGAAGTCGATGGCGCTCATGATGCCATCGCCAAATTTCTCCTGGATGACCTGTTTCAGGGTTTCACCGTACACACCAACCACCTCGTAAAGACGGTAGATCAGCGGATCCGTCGGCACGGCTTGCTCCCAGACCTTGGTGGGGAATGCTTCCAGTGCTGCGGTCACCTCCTCGCCCAGGCCAAAAAAACCGGTAATCTTCGCGGCCTTTTCCGCTGGCGCACTGTTCATGCCCAGGCAGGCCGAAGCCAGCCACACGGGCGACATGCCCAGTTCCGCACCGATCGCTTCCCAGCTCAGCCCTTTCTCGGCTTTGGCCACCATCAGGGCTTCGGTCATTGTCACTTTATCCATCAGTCTCTCCTATTTTGGCTATGTTGCTGTTTTCACCAGCGGGACGGGATCGGCCGGCCGAGCTCGCTTCAGCTCGGTTGCAATGC
>JBFKXW010000009.1:0-20039 GCA_041637915.1 Pseudomonadales bacterium
CCCGTAACTCGTAAAATGGTTGCGAAAAATTGTGCCAAAGTGCGAGCACAATGCTTTCCAAACGGCGTACCATTAATTTAATTCGAGCCGTTACTCATGTTGGGTTCCGCTTCCCATGGAATCACTTTGGCCGCGAAGGTTTGTCCGCCAGTCACCTGCAGCGTGGCTGTGGTGCCTTCGTCGCGACGGGCGTGCTGGAGTGGCACGTGACGCATTCCCTGGAACCACTGTATTGCACAGTCGCGGCGATCTCTTTCGCTTCGGGCAGTGCGCCCGTTTCCAAAGTCCAAGCCTCATGGGTCGCGACTGGCTACGCCAGAATCCAGTCCGGCACTCTTCAGGAGGAATGCCGGAGTGAGGAACAACTTCCAGCCCCATCCGGCGCTGGCGATGGTGACAGCGTTGCCGAATCCGGTAGCGCAGACCGTGAACTGGAAATCTGCCTGTAACAACAAATAACAAACTGAAGGGACGAGCGCAGTGCGAGAAAGGGAAAGAGTTCGCCGGGAAGCAGAGAGGCACCCGGACGTGATGCATGGGAGACATGTTGCCCGGTTGCAGGCGCTGTTGTGGATTTCCCTGTCGTGTTGCATGACGGCTGTTCAGGCCAATCAAGGTGGGGATCGTTTTGTGCGATTCCAGGTGAACGAGTTCGTCCTGAATGCGCCGGTGCCCATTTCGGAGGAACGCGTGGATGCCGTTTTTGCACCGCATGAAGGAAAGGAACTGACCCTGCAGGAAGTGCAGTCCGTGGCCAGAAATCTGGAGCGGGCAATTCGTGAGGAGGGGTGGTCCTTCGTCCGGGTCGTGTTGCCCGCACAGGAATTGCAGGGCGGCGTGGTGCGTTTTGATGTCTTGCGGTTTCGTGTTGGCAAGGTCGATGTGGTGGGGAACAAGTGGTTCAGCGCAGAGAATGTCCTGCGCTCCGTGCCCAGCCTGCGCGAGAATGCAGAGCCAAACGTGTTGCGGCTGTCCAGTGATGCAAATATTGCCAGCCGGCATCCGGCCAAGAATGTTCGCCTGACGTTTCGGGAAGGCGACCTGGGAAAGACGGTGGATGCGACCCTGAAGGTGGAGGATCAGAAGCCGTGGGTTGCATTCGCCCTGCTGCAGAACAACGGCAACGACGAAACCGGTCACTACCGGCTCACGCTGGGTGGACAGCATGGCAACCTCACGGGCCGGGACGATACGCTGAACGTGAGCTATACCACGGCGCCCTCCGATCATGATGCGGTCACGCAGTATGGTGTCAGCTATTCCTATCCTTTTTACGAGGATCGCAGCAATCTGACCGTGTTCTGGGCAGATTCCTCCGTCAACTCCGGCACAATTCAGGGCTTGTTTGATGTCAGCGGTGCCGGCGAAATCCTCGGTGCGCAGTTGCAGCATCATTTGCCTCGTTTCAGCGTGGCCCGCCATGATCTTCCTGAATGGATGCCCACTGTTTATGACCATAGCGTCACGCTCGGTCTGGAGGATCGCGCCTTCAACAACGACATTCAGTTCGGTGCTGCCCAACTGGGCACTGACGTGAGAACGCGCCCGGCCAGTGTCCGCTATGAACTGGTGCATACCGCAGCAAACAACCAGTTTGATCTGGGTTTTCAGTACACCCGCAGCCTGAGCGGCGGCGGGGACAATTCCGACAGTGCTTACGCAGCCAACCGCGCCCGTGCCGAGAACAACTGGCAAAACTGGCGCGGCACGTTCAACTGGAACTACAGCTTCAAGAACCAGTGGGCAACGGCGCTGGACGTGGACTGGCAGTACGCCGAGGAGCCGCTGGTGCCGCCCGAGCAGTTTGGTGTCGGGGGGATCCGCAGTGTGCGTGGTTACGAGGAGCGTGAGGCGACTGGTGACTCCGGCGTGATGGCGCGGCTGGACGTCATGGCACCGCCGAGCACGGTGCCGGAGTTTCTGAAGCAGACCGGTGTGCCGGCAACGCTTTCCTTCCTGCAGGACACGCGCGTATTCACTTTTGTGGATGCCGGATATGTCAGCTCTGATGACATCGCGGCGGGTGGCGCCGGCCAGAAAAACCTCAGCAGCGCCGGTTTCGGCGCACTCTGGCGCAGCCAGCAGTTCTCGATGCGGCTGGATGTTGCCAATACCTTTAATAACACCAGTGAGACAGAGTCCGGGGAGTGGGTTGCCCATGTATTCCTGCTGGCGCGGTATTAAGCAGGAGGCAGCTGTGAGTACAACGATGAAGAAAAGTGCATTTCGGGCCCTGGCGGTGGTGCTGCTCGTTTTCGTGATCACCGAAGCGCAGTCTGCGCAGCAGGTGGTCGGCAAGACGGAGTTCTCACGTGGCGCGGTTGCTGCTCAGTTCGGGCAGGACACGCCCCGCGTGCTTAGCAAGGGGTCGGAAATCTATGAGAAGGACTTCATCGAGGCGGGTCCACAGAGTTTTGCGGTGATCCTGATGGTCGACGATGCCAAGCTCACAGTGCGCCCCAACACGGGATTGAGTATTGATCGTTACCGCGCGGAACGGGGCCGGGAGGCCGCGGACCTGCGTCTGGAACGGGGCGGCATCCGTACCGCAAGTGGCAAGATCGCAGAGCGTCGTCCCGGCGGCATGCTGGTGCATGCGGCCAAGGCCGTGGTCGAAGTGCACGGCGCCAACTTTGATGCCCGACTGTGTCGGGATGACTGTGCCGAGGAGCAGGCGAAGAAGGGGGGACAGGTGGTCACGGCGGAAGATACCAAGCGATCGCCGGTCGTTGGGCGTGTGGGACTTTTGCGCGGGCAACTGCAGGCGCACAGCAAAGACGGTGCACGCAGTATTCAGTTGGGTGGGCCGCTCTACGTGAGTGACCGTCTGGAAACAGGTGCTGCCAGTCACGCATTGCTGGTTTTTCGCGATGGCGAACGGATCACCCTGCAGGAGTCCTCTGAGTTCCAGATTGCGGCGCACCGCTACAGCAAGTCGGCGGAGTCCTCCGGCGCGGCGGCTTTCAAGCTGTTGAAGGGTGGGGTGCGGGCCATGACGGGTGCTATTGGCGCCAAGGCGCGCGACAACTATCGCATGCAGACCCCAGTAGCCACGACTGGCATCCGCGGCACCATTTACGACCACTACTGTCAGGGGGATTGCCTGAGCGAGGCGCAGGCGGATGCAGCGGTTCTACAGGCCCTGCAAAACGATGCGACTGCATCCCGACCGGATGGCCTGTACACCCAGGTGATCGAGGGCGCGATCGAACAGAAATCTCCGGCCGGTACGTTCGTACTGCAGGCCGGGCAATCCAATTATGTCGCCAGCCCGCAGCAGCCGCCGGTGCCTTTTCAGCGGATCCCGATGTTCATGACCAACAACCCGGCGCCACGTCCCGACACGCTGCCGGTCAACATGGAGCAGTTGTTCGGTGGCGAGGCGCTGGAAGGCGCTCCGCCTGGTGTCTATGTCTACACCCGTGCTGGCCATGTGAAGATGCGGGCTGCCGATGAGCCCTCCTCGGGTGATGGTGGTTCCGCCCCCCCCGGAGAGTCCGGTGATGGTGGTGCCGCACCTACCGGGGAGCGGGGAGCGGGCAGCACCGGGAGTGCCAGCGCGCGCCGTGGAACCACCTCTGGGGACTCGGTCGACCTGGGCCAGGGGGAAACCGGCTACATGGGTCTGGATGAGGGGGATGAGCCCACCCGTGTCGAAAACGAACAGGCTTTCATGGCGGATGACGGCTATCCGGACCCGGGAAGCAATGATTCACCGGAAACCATGGAGTCCAACTATTCGGTGCTGAGCGGTGACCCGGAGAATCCGGCGTCTTTTTCCTGTGTCTGTCCGCTGTAGAGTTTCCGAAATTCATGGGTATTGCGCCGCAAATACCGCACAAAAGGGCAATGGCTGGTGCCGTTGCTGGTCGTTAGCATGAAGGTTTCGCCGTGATCACATATATCAGTATGTTTCGAGTTCCCTCCCGATTTCTGGGCACCCTCCTGCTATGCATTCTGTCTGCACAGACGCAGGCGAACCCGACCGGCGCGCAGGTGATTGCGGGACAGGTTGACTTCAGTCCGGTGAACCCGAAGGTGCTGGAGATCACCAATACCCCCAACAGCATCATCAACTGGCAATCTTTTTCCATTGGTGCGGATGAGGTCACACGTTTCATCCAACAGGGCGCAAGCAGCGCGGTGCTGAACCGGGTCGTGGGCGATGATCTTTCCTCTATCCTGGGTCAGCTGCAGTCCAACGGCCGCTTATTCCTCATCAATCCCAACGGGATCGTTTTTGGTCCCGGCAGTGTCGTGGATGTGGCCGGCCTGGTCGCGTCGACGCTGAACCTCAGTGACGAGGATTTCCTGCAGGGAAACTACATGTTCCTGAGCGACGGGAGCGCCTCGCTGATCAACCAGGGCACGCTGCAGGCCCTGGATGATGTGCTCCTGATCGCGTCGGACATCACCAACGAAGGAGCGGTGTTCAGCGAGAATGGCAACGTGCTGCTGGCGGCGGGTGAGTCGGTACGGGCGATCGATCCACAGATGCTTGAGGTCGAGTTCGAGGTGCAGGCGCCGGAACACGAGGTGCTCAATCTTGGCGATGTGTTCGCGGAAAATGTCGGGATCTTTGCCGGCACGATTGACCAGTCGGGCAGTGTACGCGCGGACTCGGTCACCGTGGACGCAGCAGGGCGAGTCATCCTGCATGCTGCCGACACGACCTGGCTGCAGGGCGAGACCACCGCGAACAGTGCTGGTGGTCACGGCGGTGCCATCGATGTGCTGGGTCGCAATATCGGCGTGATGGATGGCGCATTGGTGGACGCCTCCGGTGCCATGGGTGGCGGCGAGGTGCGTATTGGTGGCAATCAGGAGGGTTCCGGCCCACTACCCAACGCAGAAGCGGTGTACGTCGATGCGCATGCGGCCGTGCGCGCGGATGCCACAGAAAACGGCGATGGTGGCACCGTCATCGTCTATGCGGATGATGTTGCCCGTGTGCGTGGATCGCTCTCGGCGCGCGGTGCGGGCGCTGGTGCTGGTGGCTTTATCGAGACCTCCGGCAAGCGACAACTGGAGTTGACGCGGACTCCGGATGTGACCGCGCCCTCCGGTCTGTCCGGCGAGTGGCTGATCGACCCCTCCAACCTCTTCATCGTTTCCGGCGGCGTCAACGAAACCGCCAGCCTGGGTGGTGGCATCTTTGAGTCGGATGACGATCCCACCAGCAGTATCGGCGTGGACTTTATCGAGGATGCCCTGTCCGGAGGCGCAACGGTGACGTTGCGAACCGGCTCCGGCGGGAGCGGCTCCGGGTTCATCGACTGGCAGTCAGGAGCCTTCCTGGACCTCTGCAATACCACCGGGTTCAACACGCTGAGGCTGGAGGCGCTGAACCTCGTGCAGTTTCAGGGAGAGGTCGGCTTCCTGGGCGCGGATGGCGGGCAGGGGCTGGCGTTGTTCCTGACTGCCGATACGGACGACACCGGCAGCGACCATGTCTACCTCATGGGTGACATCAACCTGGGTACGAATGGTCTGCTGGATACCCGCAAGGCGACTGGCAATACGAATGAACCGTTCACCTTTGTGGGCTCACCGACCGTCGCATCGGTCACCATCGACGGCACGTTTGTCGCGGACAGGCTGGGTTACTCGCCGAATGGAGCAACCTTTGTCCTGAACGGAACCGGCTCCACCGGAGATCTGGTCATGAACACCGGCAGCAGTCGCGTCACCCAGCTGCAGATTTCCGATATGTTCACCATCTCGGATACGTTCAACTGGAATGCGGGCTACCTGGTCGGGGACGGCTCGGCAACGCTGACTGTCGGACCAACAGGGTCGTTGGTGATCAGTTCGGGCAGTTCCACGCACCGGTTGGACAACTTGCAGTTGCTGCATGCATCCACCACCGGAACCAGCATCTGGACCGGCACCAGCAACAATGGCATCGACCTGTTGAACTCGGCTTCCTTCAACAATACCGGTGAATTCAGAATCAGCGGCGGTGTGGACTTCGGCGCCGACAGTGCCAGCGGTACGTTTATCAATGCCGGCATCCTGAATGCCGACAACGGGACCACACCTTCCGTGCCGGTCAAGATGCTCACGAGTTATCAGCAGACCGCCGCCGGCACGCTGAACCTGAATGACCGCGTCTTTCGACTCGCCGGGGGCGGCAGTATTGCGGGGTCGGTCACCACGGCCAATCACGTCAATATCGCTAACGGGGCGACGCTGCAGATCTTCGGGACCGCGGTGGATCTCACCACCCTGTCCAATATCGGTGGTCTGGGGGAACTGGAGTTTTTTGGTTCGGCACTGAATCAGGTGGTTTTGTCCGACGGCATTGATGTCGGCCGGATTCAGCTGATCAACGCGACAGTGAACTTCAGCAACTCGGTGAAGACCGACAGCCTGTTTGTGGAAATTCAGGGCAGTGTAGCGCCCACGCTGACGGTTTCCACAGCGGGTACCCGGCTCGATGTGGAGGGTGGAACCTTCTTCTGGGAAGCGGGCACGATCAACGGCACCAACAACAATATCATCGACGCCAGCACGGCCTCCTCGGTGCTGTTGAATGCAGATGAGTCGCGGCTTATGACCGGCTTTGCAGACCTGCGTGTGCCGAACCTGCCGTTGACGATGGGCTCGCTGGAACTGCGAGCTGGCTCCATTCTTAGCGTGACCAATGATTTCACGGTTGCCGATCTGACCACGTTCACGCTGACCGGCGGAACGGTCAATGTGGGCGGGACTTTTGGTGTGGCCGGTATTGCCACACTCAATGGTGGCGCGTTCGACACGTTGCTGCTGGACGTGGATCCCACCGGCAGTCTCACCCTGGATGGATCCTCGAATTCGCTGACCGTCAACGACCAGACCGTTGATACGCAGATCGACGGCACGCTGACGATGCAGAGCAGTAGCATCCTGAACCTGGGGCGTGAGTTGATCATCGGCGCCGGCGGCACGTTCAACATGAATGCCGGCACGGTGACCTGGCCTGCCAGTGGCCTTTCCGAAAGACTATTTATCGATGGCGTCCTGAATTACAGCCAGGGCGGGCTCGCGCCGCCGGGTGGTTTCCTGGTCCGTAGCGGCGGATTGATGGAAGTCACCAGTGTGGTGCCTACCACCCTGAATTCCTCCAACGGGCAGTTGAATGTTTCCAGTGGCGGTACGTTCCGCAAGCTGGCCGATGGCACACAAACCACCACGCTGGGCATGCGCCTGGGCACCAGCGGCGGTACGGTGGATCTGCTGGCCGGTACGCTGGATCTCAGCGCCAGCGGCATGCTCCTGCAGGGGTCGACCACGTTTAACCTGAACGGTGGCGCGCTGATCGGCACCAACCTGCGCATGCTGAATGGGAACCTGTTCGCTGCGAACGGCAGTACCATCAACGGTAATCTCACGGTAGATGGCGGCACGCTCCATCCGGGTTCCTCACCGGGGATACTGGACATCACCGGAGATCTCACCATCGGTGCCGGCGGCACGGTGAATATCGAAGTGGGTGGGACTACACAGGGCAGCGACTACGACTGGATTGATGTCGGCGGCACCGCCACTCTGGATGGCACGCTGAACGTGTCGCTGATCAATTCCTTTGCGCCGAGCAACGGCGACTCCTTCCAGTTTTTGACGGCGGGCACGGCAGTCAGTGGCACGTTTGCGACTACCAACCTGCCTGCGAATTTTTCAGTGGCCTATAACGCCACCGACGTGCTGCTGGATTTCTCCACGGTGCTCAACCAGAACCTGTGGACCGGCGGCGGGGATGGGGTCAGCTGGGGAGACCCGGCAAACTGGGGAAACAGCGCGGTCCCGACCAGCAGCGAGGATGTCCAGATCAACATCACCGGCACGGTCACCTACAACCGGAGCGCGGACACCATCCTCTCGCTCGCACTGGCGCAGGATACCGTGCTGCGGATCCTGGGTGGCGACCTCACGTTGAGCAACGCGTCCACGATCAACGGCACGGTACAGCTCGATGGCGGATCCCTGCAGTTCGACGCGGCGTCGACGATCGCCAGTCTTTCCCTGAACGGCGGCACCCTGCGCGGCGCGGGCGCGGTCAGCATCCTCGACGATTTCACCTGGCGCGCGGGTACGCTGGCGGGCGCCGGCGATTTCATCCTCGCGGGCGGGAACACGAACTCCGCCGATGACGCCGTGATCGATATCAACACCTTTGTGGGCAACGACCTGTTCCTGGACGAAAGGTCCTTCATCAACAACTCCGCGAACACGGACAACGTCTTCCAGGCCTCCGACCTGTGGTTCCAGAATGGGGCCCGCTTCACCAACAACGGCTACCTGCTGACCAAGGTCGATGCCGTTTTCGGTGACAGCGCCGATCCGGCAAATAATGCCAATGGAACCTTTATTAATGCCGGCACCCTGGTCGCGGACGGCGCGATCAACGGGCGTACCGACTACTTCGTGCCCTGGGAGAATACCGGTTCCCTGCGCCTGCAGAACGCCGCGGAGCTGACCTTCTGGAGCGGTGCGACCAGCACCGCCGGCAGCTTCGAACTGCTTGCCGGCACGGATTTCCATGCGCGCGCCTGCGCGAACTGCGGGACGCCCTCGTATTCGTTCACCGACACCACCAGCACGGGCACCGGGGATATCCTGGTTGCGGAGGGGGTGCCGCTCGCAATCGACAGCAGCAGTTTCTCGGCGGGTCAGCTGAATTCGATCAGATCACCGGTGACCCTGGCGGGGACCCTGGCGCTCAGCGAACTGATCGTCGGCAACACGGCATCGGCCACCATCAACGGGGACCTCAGCATCAGTGATCGCCTGCAGGTATCCGGCACGGGGATTGCGGATTTCAGCGCCGGCAGCCTGACGATGGGGTCGTCCTCCGAGCTCTCCTTCAATTTCGGAGGCACCCTGCGGGGCGGCACCCTCAACCTGCCGGCCGGTGTGGAGCTGTCCCTGGTCGGCGGAACGCTCGATGGGGTCCAACTGGTCAACGCTTCCACGAATCCGCTCAATGTGATGCGCTCCACGGTGAGTCTGCTGAATGGGGCGTTGCTCACCAACAACGGGCTGATCCAGTCGACGCAGGGAGTTCGTTTCACCGGCGACGGCAGCCTGGTCAACAACGGCACGTTTTCCCTGGATGATTCCAATACCGGCACCGGGACGTACGTGTTCGAGACCGCGTTCGCACAGAACGGGACCCTCAGCATCGCGGACAGCGGGGGCGGCGGTGCCTTCCTGCGACTGTACGGCGACATGAAGCTCGACGGCACGCTGAACATCAACGGCGCCGGGGTGGAGGCACAGGTGAACAGCACTACCGCGCAGCAGGTACTGGCGGGCAGCTTGATCGCCGGGACGGGCAGGCTGGTGCTCGATTCGACGCTGGAATTCGCCGACCCTGCCTCCAGCGGCCTGCAGACCGTGGTGTCCGCCGGTATCCTCAACGACGGCGTGTTCCGCGTCGCCAGCGGCAGGGTGGACATCAGCAGCGCCGCCAAGGATCCGGCCGGAACCGGTATCTGGGATTTCAGCGGCGGCAACGTCAACCTGGGTACTCTCGTCATCAACTCCGGCACCATACCGTTGAACGGCATCCTCAACGGTACGCTGGATCTGAGCGGCGGGAATGCCACGCTCGCACCGGGCGCATCACCGGGGTTGGCAATCATCAACGGGGACCTGATCCTGGGTTCCGCCAACACCCTGGCGATCGAAATTTTCGGCACCGGCGCCGGCACGCAGTATGACCAGGTGCAGGTGCAGAATCTTACGCTGGGTGGCGCTGCGGTGAACTTCAATTTTGGTACGTTTACCCCGTCGGCCAGCGACGTGTTCCATTTCCTGACCTACTCCGGTAGCGTCACCGGACCGGACCTGGTGCCGTCCGGTCAGGGCAGTGGTCTGCTTTCCACCACCAGCAATTCGATTGCGCTGTCCTTCCTGGGCTCAGGTGTGACACCGGCGCCGTTCGTTTTTCCCTCTGCCAGTTCTGGGGTCTCCACCTCGGGTATCAATATCACCAACGCCAACTCGGTGCTGACCAATAATCCGCAACCGACGAATTCGCCGGTGGATCCCACCGGAACGGGTGTCTACCCGGAAGAGGAGGATCCGCTCACGGCTGCCTCGGAGTCTGAATCCGGACAAGCGGACGGCAGCGGTGAGGAGGAAGGCGGAGCCGCTTCCGGTGAGACACTGTTGGCTGGATCGCCGGGCAGTGCAGGTGAATACCAGATGTGCCAATAGGCGCATGCGATTCTCTCCGCGGCCGCCGCGGGCACGCCAGCGCGGCACCCTCCCCAACCCGGTCGATGACTGGATGATCCCAATCGCGATCATGGCCATTCTGGCATGGGTCAGCTGGGACGCTTATCGGGCATATCGTGCGGAGCAGGCAGTCGTTGTGCCGGTGGATGCGGCACCGCAGGAAGGCATGGATCAGCCGGTGACCACCGACAGATTGAAGTGATGCTCAATGCCCTGCAGGATACTGGTCGTTGCGATGGACGCCAGGATCATGCCCATCACCCGGCTGACAATGCTGGCGCCGGATTGCCCCACCAGTCGGTAGATATGACGCGAGAGCATCAGCAGGCCCCAGGTGATGAACAGCACCACGACCAGATCCAATAGCGTCAGCAACTGCTGGGCGAAATTGAAGCGCTGGTGATCGGTCAGTACCACCACCGCCATCATGGCGCCCGGCGAGGCAATCGAGGGCACGGCCAGTGGGAATACGGCAGTTTCCTTGTGACAGGTCAGGGCCTTGAGTTCTTCTTCCGGTTTGCTGTCCCCAAAGATCATGCTGAGTGCGAACAGGAACAGCACGATACCGCCGGCGATCTGGAATGCACTCAGCGGCACGTTGATCGCATCGAGGATGACCTGTCCGAGAAACATGAACGCAATCAGGATGCCGCCGGCTACCAGCACAGCGCGCGTCGCAATGCGTTCCTTGGTTTCTTCCGGATGCAGACGGGTAACCGCGATGAACACCGGTACAGTCCCGATCGGGTCGATCACTGCGAACAGCAAGACGAAGGTGCCGAAAAGATCTTCCATCACGCGGGGCAGGTTTCACAGCCAACTCTACGCAACAAGCGTAGTGGAGGCGCGTGCGGATGGCGACCGCTTTGTGCTTCGGACGGGTTAGAACCGGAAAGGCAGCATGTTTTCTGCCGGAGACTTGCCGTCCCCTTCTGCGGGTGTGCCGAGTTCCTGAAATGCCTGCACGTTGGGGGGCACAAAGTGCAGCGGAATCTCCGGTGCGCTGTTCGGGCCCGCTGCCGTCGGTGGCAGGTTGCGGATTGGTTCCGGTAGTTCGCTGGTCACGCTGGCATCTTCCCCTTCATCAGCGACCTGCAGGTCTTGCGCATGGCTGGTGGAGAGTGCAGTGGCAGGAAGAAGGAAGAGAATAACCGCGAGGACGGTGCGCTGAAAGGGCATGTGCAATGCCATCCCTGTCCATTCGGACATGTCGGCTGGGTACACTTGCAGTGTAGTACAAAAAATGACCTGGCGCATTCGCCGCGAGGGCTCAGGCAGAAGACGCTGGAACGTTGGTCAGGCGACCGGGTTGCCCTGGCCCCGGCGCTGGAACAGTTCGCGGTTCCTCGGGAACAGGAAAATGGCCAATACCAGCAGGGGGGCACCGAACTCCAGCATCTCGCCTTTCTTGGAAGAGTCCGTGAGTCCCTGCGTGATGATCAGCAGGATGATAATGGCGGCCACCTGCCGCCATTCGGGGATGGGAATGGCAAAGCGGTCAACAAGTCGCCGGAAGGCGGGTTTCCGGTTGTACAACGGTGTGACGATGAACAGGTAAACCAGGAAAACCAGCGCCATCCCTTTCGCGAAGATCAGTTTGTTGAGCTTGGTGTCACCCACCACCAGATTGTGCAGGTTGGTCTCTCCCTGCGCATTGTGCTCCAGAAAAAACTCGCTGCTCTCGACATTGAAGATGCGTTGTCCCCAGGACAACTCCTCGCCGGCACCGAAGAAGAACACCACTGCATACAGTGTCGTCATGCCCAGAAACAGCGATTCCCGCTCACCCCGCAACAGCACGACACGGCGCAGGCAGAGTGCGCTGAGGATCAGCAGTCCGACCACGGTCGACCATTCCAGTGGACCGTCCTCGACCACGAGGTGATGCCGGAACCAGTCCGGATCACTGCTGGCCACCCACGCACCCAGCAGGGTGACCACCAGTACGATGATGTAAAGAAATGCTTCCGTTCGGTTCATGGGCTGCTATCCGCGACGGGAGCTGAGGGAAGGTCCTGTGGGGAACGGTCCCGCCGCCGTTCCAGGGAAAATCGCAGTAGCGCGAACAGGCTGTAGAAAACGGCCGCAAAGCCCAGGAACGGATCTACCAGATAGGTCCACAGGTTGGCGCTTTCCAGCAGGCGCGACTGCCAGGCGAATACCGCCACAGTAAGCACAGCTACCGGCGCAACGAACCCCATCCACAAACCTGCGAGGCCCAGGACCGTGAGTGCAATCAGCAGGGACACCGGCTGCAGGCCCAGCGACCAGGGGTCGTAGAACCCCAGACCGCCTGCCAGCGGGAAGAACCACAGCGAGAACGCCGCAAGGCCTGCATGCAACTGGGTGAGTGCGGCGCGCGACAATACGGTCACGCCACAGGTGATGCGCAATGTGCGATGCAGCAGCAGTGCCAGCGTGGGCACGGAAAGATACCCGAAAGAACTCCAGATCTGCCGGGCGGCACTGACCTCACCAAAGGGAATCAGCGCGACCATCGCCCAGCACGACAGCCAGACGCGGTTGAAATGTTTCGTGCGCCGCATCGGCAGGGTAAACGATGCCGCCAGGTGGGCCAGCAGCAGGGCTGCGCCGCATACGCCGATCCAGTTTGACAGTGCACTCATTGCTGCGCGTCCAGCCAGGCCTGGTTGAACATGACGTGGCGGATCTCACTGGTCCGCCACGAGTAAAACAGGTGGTACGTACCATCCTCTCCCTGCAGCAATGCCGGATAGGACACGTCGCGTGCCTTGCGCCCGCCTTCCTCCACCATGTGCAGTCGTTGCCAGGTCGCGCCGTTGTCAGCGGAGCGCGCCAGGGTCATGTGGGTACGATCGACCGGGTGGTCGTTGAACGCGAGCAGGATGCTGCCATCCCGGATGCGCAGCACACTCAGGCCGGTGTTCGAGTTGGGCAACTGGGTCACCACCGGGTCGCCCCAGGTACCAGTCTGCGGATCCCTGTGGATCATGGTGACGCGATGCACATCCCGGCGCGCACTGCGCAGGAACGCCACCGCGCCGTCTTCCTCGTGGGGAGCGGCGACGGCGGGCTGCAGCGTGTCCCGTCCCCAGGTCAGGCGCTTCTTGCTGACCACTTCCATCCGGTCATTCAGCCGCAGGATCTCGCCGAACTTGCCCATGAATTCGTGGTAGACCGGCACCAACAGGTCACCATTCTCGTAAAGTCGCGGTACCCCGCGCACCAGCGTGCTGATGTTGAACCAGGGCGAGAGCTGTAGCTGACGAAACTGCTGCCAGTTGTGTCCCTCATCGGCTGACACCAGTACATTGATGTTGCTGGCAGCCCAGCCGAAGGCTGCGGTGGAGACCACCAGCATCGCCAGCCGGCCATCCTCCAGTCGGGTCATGACCGGGTTGCCGAGTTTCTTGATCTTGCGGTCCAGCCCTTCGGCGAGTTGCTCCCGCGTCAGCAGGACTTCCAGCGGCCCCCACTCGCGCCGCTGGGGATCAAAGCGGGTGCCGTAGATGCGCGTGTCCCGGGTGCCTTCCTCCGTGCCGGCATACCAGAATGCCAGCAGGCGGCCGCCGCCCAGATCAATTGCGCTCGCGCTGTGCGTGTAGTGTGCCGGGGTGTCCGGCAGAAAGTCACGCGAGAAAAATGGCTTCGCGCCAGTGCCTGCGACGGGCTGCAGCGGTGCCGGCGCGGCGATGGCCTGGGTGGCGGGCATTGAGCGCCAGGCTTGCCAGATCCCACTGCCCATGATCACCAGAAAGGCCGCCGCGACAAGCAGTCGGCGCATCTCGGGGCGGGCAGGGGCATTGGCGGGAAAGGCGGCGGACGACATGTACAGTTCGTGATCAAAATCAGGGCGCTAACCTACCACGGTTCCCACTGAAAGGCATGCCTGAACCGGGTCTGAATTCGCGCGCGGTCCGGCGCCCTTCATTGACGCACCCCGGGCGGCCACTTATTCTAACGGTCGTTAGGTTTTGCCCGCCGCAAGCCCTTCATTTTTTGAGATTTTTCGCCCGCCGGGGAGTTGATTGCGCAGATGTCCGAGCCCGTCGAGGAGAGTACCGAGTCCGGCACCCATCTGCGTATTCTGCAGGCGGCCGCGCATCTGTTTCGCTTCAAGGGCTATGAAGCCACCACGCTGCGAGGGATTGCCGCCGAATGCGGACTCAAGGCGGGCAGTATTTACTACCACTTTTCCTCGAAGGATGAGATTCTGGCTGAAGTGCTGGATTTCGGCATCCGGCAGTTACTTGTTCACGTCACCCGCGCGGTCGAGGAGGCGGAAGACCAGAGCCCGGTGGGTCGAATCCGCGCGGCGCTCTGCTCACACCTGCGCCGCTCGCTGGAGTTCGACGACTTCACGGCCACCAACATCCGGGTCTTTTCCCAGGCGCCAGCGGAAATTCAGGAGCAGGCCAAGGTCGAGCGGCGGCGCTACGAGGAACTCTGGAAAAGCCTTTTCCAGGCCGCGCAGAAATCAGGGGACATTCGCAAGGATGTCGATCTGAGTATCGCCCGCCTGTTCCTGATTGGTGGCATGAGCTGGACACTGGAGTGGTATCGGCCCGGTGGGGCCAGTGCCACGGAAATTGCCGACAAGTTTGCAGACCTGCTCTGCCACGGCATGCTCGACTCGACGCGAGGCTGACCGATGACGTATGAAACCCTGGTACTGGAGCGCGCGCAGACCGGTGTAACCACACTGCGCCTGAACCGCCCGGACGTGCATAACGTCATGAATCTGGGAATGATTCGTGAATTGCGCGCGGCGCTGGAGGCGATCCGTGCGGATGCTGACACCCGTGTGCTGATTCTCACCGGTACCGGGAGAAGCTTCTGTGCCGGAGGAGATCTCAGCTGGATGCGGCAAATCGCCGGGCAGCAGCGTGCGCAGCGGGTCGAGGAGAGCGGTGAACTGGCCAGCATGCTGGCCGACCTGAATGCGTTGCCGTGTCCGGTCATCGCCCGCATCAATGGCTCGGTGTTTGGTGGTGGCATGGGGCTGGTTTCTTGCGCAGACATCGCGGTTGCAGTGGCGCACGCACGCTTCGCACTGACCGAGGTGCGACTCGGTCTGATTCCGGCGACCATCTCGCCCTATGTCGTACAGCGGATCGGTGAGCCGGCGGCGCGTCGCTGGATGCTGAATGGCAGCCGGTTCGGAAGCGAAGAGGCATACAGGATCGGGCTGATCGCCGAAGCGGTGCCCGAAGAGGAGCTGGAGGCCGTCGTGATGACGCACGTGGATGCCTTTCTACAGTGCGCGCCCGGCGCGGTGGCAGCCTGCAAGGGCCTCATCCGCTTCGTCACGACGCATGATGCGGAAACGAACCGCCAGCGCACGCCGGAATTTCTCGCCGACACCTGGGAGAGCGTCGAGGCGAAAGCCGGGATCGCGGCGTTCCTCGATAAAACCGAACCACCCTGGCGCCAGGAATGAGCACCACCGCCGCGTTTGTCGGACTGGGTGTCATGGGTTACCCCATGGCTGGACATCTGGCGCGCGCCGGGCTGGAGGTGACGGTATTCAACCGCACTCCGGCGCGAGCGGAGCAGTGGGTCCGTGAATTCGGGGGACGCCGGGCAGCAACGCCGGAAGAAGCTGCCTCGGGTTGCGAGTTCGTACTGACCTGTGTCGGTAATGATGATGACGTGCGTGCCGTGGTGCTCGGTGAAAGCGGTGCGCTCGCAGGCATGCGGGCCGGTGCAGTGCTGGTGGATCACACCACCGCCTCGGCGGGACTTGCGCGCGAGCTGGCAACGGCCTGCGCGGAGCGCGAATGTGGATTCGTGGATGCGCCGGTGTCAGGCGGCCAGGCGGGCGCCGAAAATGGCGCGCTCAGTATCATGTGCGGTGGCGATCCCTCCCAGTATGAGCGGGTGCGCGCCTTGCTCGAGCCGTACACGCGGACCATCCGCCTGCTGGGCCCGGCGGGTAGCGGTCAACTGACCAAGATGGTCAACCAGATCTGCTCGGCAGGCATCATCCAGAGCCTGAGCGAGGGCATCCACTTTGCCGAGCAGGCCGGGCTCGATGTCGGGTCGGTCATGGAGGTGATTGCCGGTGGGGCAGCGCAAAGCTGGCAACTGGAGAACCGCCATCAGACCATGCATGCCCGCCAGTTTGAGTTTGGCTTTGCAGTGGATTGGATGCGCAAGGATCTGGGCATTGTCTTTGAAGAGTCTGCCCGCAATGGTGCGAAATTGCCGGTGACCGCGCTGATCGACCGTTTTTTTGCAGATGTCCAGGCGGCGGGTGGCGGTCGCTGGGATACATCCAGCCTGATCACGCGCCTGCGGTCTGACAGTGATCCCGACGACTGAGTCGCAGGAGTACGAACATGGCCGGTGTGCCAGGTATGGAAACAGAAGTCAGCGCGTTGGGCCTGGACGACCTGGTGGGCGCGGACCGGGAATTCCTCGATCACCTGTTCTCGGTCAGCCCGGTGCCGGACATCTCTGAATTCGAAGGGGCGGCCAATGGCCGTGTCTTTTACCTGCCCGATACGGATGTCAGCAGCGTGCTGGCCGTGCTGCGGGAGCCCCTGCTGCTGTGGCGTGGCAAGGTTTTCGAGCAGGGCCGTGCCGGTACGGCACGCGGTCTCAACCGCATCTGCGGCTGGCCCCGGGAACTGCAATGGTTTGTGTTTGAAGCCTATCCGGGCACCTCGGAACTGGATGGCGAGCCGGTGATCGTGATTGATCATGATTTCCCGGGGAACCCACGCCGCTTCCGACGCATGCATGACGAAGTACGCCGGGTCCGGCCCGGCCTGTTCCTGGCATCCTCCCATGCGCGCACCCGGGAGGGGCTCCGTTTCATCTGTTATTTCGGGTTTGAGTTCCCGCCCACTGCCATTCATTGACCCCTGCTAAGGTGTAGGGAAACCGCGCTGCATGCGGCGAACTGGCGTGGGGAGCACCATGAAAAAATGCATGATTGGGCGGGCCGGAGTGGCATTGGCGGGCCTGCTGCTCTGTGTCAGTGCGCGCGCGGATCTGCTCTGGCAGGACAACAGTATCTCGGCGCTGTATGGGCAGGGGTATGCCGTCACCGAAGATGATGCGCTGATCTTTTCCCTGGAGCATGCCAGTGGTCATTCCTGGGGAGATCTGTTTCTTTTCATCGACTTTACGGAATTCGATGACGACACCACGGATGTCTACGGCGAACTCAAACCCAGGCTTTCCCTCGGCAAGCTGACCGGAAATTCCTATGCCTTCGGCCCGGTTTCCGACGTGTTGCTTGCTTTTGAGTGGCACAAGGGGGAGCAGGACGTTGAGGCCTACAACACCGGTGTCAGCGTGGATCTCGCGGTCCCCGGTGCCAACTACTTCACATTGGGTGTCTTTCACCGCAATGACCGGCACGTCCCCGGAAGCACGGTCATGGTGACCAGTGCCTGGGCGTTCCCTTTCTCGATCGGCCGCACACGCTGGTTGCTGGATGGTTTCATCGACTGGGTCGACAACGAGGGGCGTGTGCACAGCAATACTTTACTCGTGCCGCAATTGAAGCTCGATGTCGGTGACCTGTTTGGTGAGCCGAGGCGTTTTTACATGGGCATCGAGTACAGCCACTGGGATGACAAGTTCGGGCTGGAGGACATCCCCGGTCTCGATACGGATGAACAGGTTGTTCAGGCACTGGTGAAACTGCATTTCTAGGTCGCGGCCTGTATTGCGCACGAGCCGGTTGTCTCGTTGGAAAGACGCCACGATGACAGGGTGCCGTCCGCACACTGCGTTGGCGTATTTCGGCGTAACAGAGTGACGCGGCGTTGCCGTCGATGCGGATGTTATGCACGCGACCTGCAGGTTGCCTACCCGCGAAAATGCTCCCGAATCACGCGGGCCAGATTGCGGAAGCATTCCTTGCGCTGTGACGAGCCACGGAATACCAGTCCAATTTCCCGCTCCGGACCCGGCTGTGTGAACGGCAGGTAACGAATCCCGCGTGTGCTGGACTCAGCGGACTGACAGGCCAGTTCCGGCATCAGCGTGATGGTCTCCCCCGCCTGCACCATGTATCGCAGCGTCTCCAGGCTGGTCGCCCGCAGGTCGGCGTTCTCCTTGGACCCGGCAGACTTGCAGACGTCCAGCGCCTGGTCGCGCAGGCAGTGGCCATCCTCAAGGAGCGACAGTCGTTCACCGTCGATGTCCCCCAGGCTGAGATTCTTGCGTTCGGCAAGTGGATGATTTTCCGGCACCGCCAGGTAAAACGGTTCCCGGAACAATGCGATGGCTTCCAGGCTGGTGTGCGCATGCTCGGCGGGAAGGGGCAGCGCAAGAATCAGCACATCGCATTTGCCGTCGTGCAGCAGTTGCAGGAGTGGCAGCGTCATGGCCTCGGTCAGGCGCAGTTCCAGGTTGGGATAGTGATCCTTCAGCGGCCGGATGATGTGCGGCAGCAGGTAGGGCGCCAGGGTGGGGAAGATGCCCACGTGCAAGGGCCCGGACATCGGGTCGAGGTACTGGCGTGGGATCTCCTCCAGGTGGCGGATTTCACCCAAAACCTTCCGCGCCTGGGAGACCACTTCGCGTCCGACGGGTGTCAGCATGACCTTCCGCTGGGTGCGTTCGATCAATTGAACTCCCAGATTCTCCTCCAGTTTTTTGATCTGGGCGCTCAGCGTCGGCTGGCTGACCTTGCAGGCTTCTGCAGCCTTGCGGAAATGGCGGTGCTCCTCTACCGCGACCAGATATTCCAGATCCCGCAGATTCATGATGAACCCTGGCCCCCTTCGCGCTGGATTTATAGATAGATATTAGCAATCAAAAAACAAATATCAATCTATTGGATATATCAATCAAAGTTAGGCACCATAGACGTGGTTCGGTGGTCTCGGCCGCCAAAAGTTCATCAACCACAGGAGATTGAATATGGAGCTTGTCAACAAAGAAGGTCAGCGAGTGCCTGAGGTGACGTTTCGCACCCGTCAGAGCGATGACTGGGTAGACGTTTCCAGCAAGGAGCTGTTCGACGGGCGCACGGTGATCGTATTCTCACTGCCGGGCGCATTCACGCCGACCTGTTCCTCAACTCACCTGCCACGTTACCAGGAGTTGGCGCCCGCATTTCGCGCCGCTGGTGTGGACGAAATTGTGTGCCTTTCTGTCAACGACGCCTTTGTCATGAACGCCTGGGCGGCAGACCAGCACTGCAACGACGTACGCTGTCTGCCAGACGGCAACGGCGAGTTCGCCGACGGCATGGGGATGCTGGTGGACAAGAATGATCTCGGATTCGGCAAGCGGTCCTGGCGTTACTCGATGCTCGTGAAGGACGGGGTCATCGAGAAAATGTTTATTGAGCCAGACGTGCCTGGCGACCCCTTCGAGGTATCCGACGCGGATACGATGCTGAAATATCTGGTGCCCGACGCAGTACAACCGGCAGACGTCAGTATCATCACGAAGCCGGGTTGCCCGCATTGTGCGCGTGCCAAAGAGCTGCTGCAAAAGCACGGTATGTCCTACGAGGAGATTGTCACGGGTCAGAGCGGCGTAAGCTACGCCACGATCCGCGCGATCAGCGGCCGCGCCACCGCGCCGCAGGTATTCATCAACGGTGAGCACGTGGGTGGAGCGGATGAACTGGAGGCGTTTCTGGCCAAAGGGGGGTGACTCCTGACTCGCCTGGAGCGATGAAAAAGTTCCGGAAAGCCGGGCACAGCGGTGCCCGGCTTTTTTATTGGTGACGTGGTCAGGGCTGCCTGCAGAGTCCGGCAGCCTGGCGAAACCAGGCTGCCGTGACCAGTGAGGTCAGTGTCGTGCCAGATCGGCGGCCAGAGAGGTCCGGGTTGACGGGTCGAGATCGCCGGAGTCGTAGC
>JBFKXW010000010.1:0-19671 GCA_041637915.1 Pseudomonadales bacterium
CTCGGCCCCCGCGACCCGCCCGCTTTCGCGCCGGTGAACATTCACGAGGTGCTGGAGCGGGTCGCGGCGTTGCTGACGGCAGAGGCCGGAGGACAGCTGAAGATCGTGCGGGATTACGACCCAAGCATCCCTGAACTGTCCGGCGACAGTGCGCAACTGATCCAGGCATTTCTGAACATCGGGCGAAATGCCATGCAGGCATTCCGGGAACAGGACGTGGGGCAACCACCGACCCTGACCTTGCGGACACGCCCGGTGCGCCGGCACACCATCGCGGGAAAGATTCACCGTCTGGTCTGCAAGGTGGATGTCATTGACAACGGACCCGGCATCCCGCCGGAACTGATGGAACGGATCTTCTACCCGATGATCAGTGGCCGGGCCGACGGCAGCGGGCTGGGCCTCTCCATCACGCAATCCATCATTCACCAGCACGACGGACTGGTGGAATGCGCCTCCGCACCCGGCAAAACAAAATTCACCCTGATGATCCCGCTGGAGCACAGCGAATGAACCACTCTCCTGAGGTCTGGATAATTGATGACGACCAGTCGATTCGCTGGGTCCTGGAAAAGGCGCTGGCGCGCGCCGGGATTCCCTGCGCCAGCTATGCGTCCGCGCAGCAGGCGCTGGAGCAATTGCAGGAACGCCCGCCCAGCGCCATTCTCAGCGATATCCGCATGCCCGGCATGGATGGCTTTGAGTTTCTGGAAGCAGTACAGCAACGGGTGCCCGATTTGCCGGTCATCATCATGACGGCTCACTCAGACCTGGAGAGCGCGGTAAACTCCTACCGGGTCGGTGCGTTTGAGTACCTTCCGAAACCGTTTGATATCGACGATGCAGTGGGCCTGGTGCAACGCGCGCTCGCCCATACCCTCGAACGGTTCGCGCAGGCTCCCGCGAGTGGCAGTCAGTCGGAATCGCCGGAAATCATCGGCGAGGCCGCGGCCATGCAGGAAGTCTTCCGCGCCATTGGCCGGCTGGCACACTCCAACATCACGGTACTGATCAACGGGGAATCGGGTACCGGCAAGGAACTCGTTGCCCAGGCCCTGCATCGCCACAGCCCACGTGCGGCCAACCCTTTCATTGCATTGAACATGGCGGCGATTCCACGCGACCTGATTGAATCTGAGCTGTTCGGGCATGAGAAAGGCGCATTCACCGGGGCATCTCAACAACGCACCGGACGATTCGAGCAGGCCGACGGCGGCACCCTGTTTTTAGACGAGATTGGCGACATGCCAGCAGACGCGCAGACGCGCCTGCTGCGCGTCCTCGCAGACGGGGAGTTTTATCGCATCGGCGCGCACACCGCGCGGCGCGCCGACGTACGCATCATCGCCGCCACGCACCAAAACCTGGAGGAACTGGTGCGTGCCGGCAAGTTTCGCGAAGACCTGTTCCACCGGCTCAACGTAATTCGCGTCCATGTCCCACCGTTGCGGGAGCGGCGCGAGGACATTCCCGTGCTGGCGGACTATTTCCTGCAGCGCGCAGCCTCCGAACTGAAGGCCGAGCGCAAGCTGCTGCGACCGGAGGCATCGGCCATGCTGCGTTCCGCGCCCTGGCCCGGCAATGTACGGCAACTGGAGAATACCTGTCGCTGGATTACCGTAATGGCCAGCAGCCGCGAGGTACAGGTCGGCGACCTCCCGCCCGAACTGCTGCAGGAAGTGAAGGAAGGCCAGAGCACCGCTGGCAACTGGGAAACCCTGCTGCGCCGCTGGGTCGAACAGGAACTGCAGGTGGGCAGCATGAAAATTCTGGACACTGCGTTGCCGCGCTTTGAAACCATCCTGATCGAAGCCGCATTGCGACACACCGCGGGGCGGCGCAAGGATGCTGCAGAGTTGCTCGGCTGGGGACGGAACACCCTGACCCGCAAGATCAAGGAACTGGAAATCGAAGCGGAGGATTCCGAGACGCCACCCTGAACCGGCGGGCGCGCTGGTGCGGCGCGCTACTCGATCACCTCCCGCCAGTACAGGATGCGGTCATCGCCGCGGTAGCGGCCAAACACGGCGCGGGCTGTCGGCGGATTTTCACCATGCACGCCATCCCCATCCCAGTCATGCTGCAACCAGGGCATCGCCCCGAGCAGCACGTCCACGTCAATGTACCCCGTATTGCCCGCCCCCGGCGCACTGAACACCAGCCCGGCAGCGCCGCTCACAAATGGATTGTTGAGAATACTGCCGGTGGAAGAGGAAGTATCCACCGGAACAGTCAGCACGCCCGATGCCGGGTCACTGCTATGGTCCGGACTGCTGTCATCGTCCACAAAGGCCAGATCGACCTGACTACCCGGCAGGGTGGTGCAAACATCCGCAGTGGCAGTCACGAAGGCTGTGCCGTCGAAATACTCGGCCCGCACGGGCAGCGGCAAGGACTCGGTTTCCGGCCCGTAGGCGCCCAGCACGAGCAGCCGGCCCTGACGAATATCCGGCACACCGCTGAGCGCGGTCGCATCACAGGCGGTACCGCACCCCACTGCCGACGCATTCATGTCGGGGGCCGCCAGATTCACGTTATCCGGATCGCCGATACCATCCACGGGATCACCGGCGATCCGCACCCCCACCTGCAGGGCACTGAAGGGACCGTCCACACCGGCCGTTCGCGCGAAGATCACGCTCGTTTCATCGAACGCGACCTGCCCCGCGACCCAGTCCATGGCGTTGGCAAAACTGAGGCGGCCAGAGAGGTCGACGCCGTTATCACCCTGCTCGGCTACAACATCCACCGCACCAGTAAAGGCGTAGCCGCGGGCGGCATCGTAGTTCGTGGTCAGGTCACCGGCGACAGACAGCGCGCGGAGGTCATAGGTGACCTGCAGGTCTGGCTCGTCCATGTACACCAGTCCGTCCGCGCAATCCCCCGGGGGCACCGCTTCATTGACCGACCCGGTCGGGACCTCGAACCGATCTGGCACGAAACGCCCAATCACGGCACTTTGCGCCTCCATGTCTGCGGCACCATCGCCGAGGTAGTCCAGATGAGCCGAGCGGATCCGCAAACTGCCCACCTCGCTGTACGTCTGCCCGGTCACCGCGGCATTTCCGCCACTGGTCACGTTCACGGTGCCGGTACCCAGCACTCCACTGACCGCGCCCGGACCGGTCGGGGTGATTTCCCCGACACTGAATTCAACCACACCAGCAAACTGGGTGGTGAGACCATTGTCGGTGAGAACAGCACCCACATTGGGCACGCCATCGCCATCGTCATCTTCGCCCGCGGCCCAGCGATAGGCACCGACGGTGTAACTGAATGATTCGCCGGCTGCGGCGAAGACATTGCCCGCGCTGGCCGTGCCCCCCGGATTCGCCACCCCACTGCTGATCGCGGTCAATTGCAGACCAAAGGGACGAACCACGAACGCGTTGCTCTGTCCGGCCATCTGCGTGGTACCGGGGTCCAGCACCAGACGCGCAAACAGGCGAATGGAGCCTGCCTCCGGATACAGCATCGTGAAGGGCGCGCGGTCTGTTGTGTTCGCGCCGAAGTTCAACGTGACCGGCTGGTAGTTGGCGCCACCATTCCACTCCGGCAACGCGACACTGGCTCCGGAACCGGTCACGGTCACGCCCGACGCAGCACAGGCTGCAGGATTCACACAGGCGAAGGCCATTTCGACCGCGGTATCACCGACCAGAAAGGCCTCACAGGCGCCCGTCTGCGTATCGGTACGAATGGCCTGCAGGCCCAATCCACCGGCGTTGGGTGCCGTGGCGGAGGACTTGTTCGCAATCTGGGTCTGGATCAAGCTGGCGGGCGATCCTTCATAGAAGCGGAACCCGCTGGAAACGAACTGCAAATCCGGGTCATCGGCGGCAACCGCGTTGTTGCTGCGCTCCGACACTCCGCCCCCGTCCAGCACATTGATACTCAGAGTTTCCACGTGCGTGTCACGCAGATTCAATGTCACTTCACCACCATCCGCCACGACAAAGGTGTACGTGGCCGCACCGGAATCTGCAGCGCCCGGGGAAAAAGTGCCCACTCCGTCTCCATTGGTCCAATCGCCGTTTGCGGCACTGGTACTGATCTGCACGGTGCCTTCGTAGTCCGCGATGAGCACCCCTGCGGCATCCATGGCACGAATGCTGACCGGCTCTGCCTGACAGTTGATGGCCTGCCCGGCATGCACGATCTGGAAATGATCGACATTGCCCAGCACGACCGCTTCCTCCGCGTGTACGGCGTTCACGTCCTCACCGGTGGTATCAAACAGGCTCGACCCGTCAAACACCAGCAGGGCCGTACCGGCACCGGCATCGTATTGCACGATGTCCTCCCGCCCGAATGACAGGCCGCCCAGCGTTGCCGAACTGGTGGTGGAGAGCAGCAGTTCCCCGGTAGAAAGGACATGCGCGCCGTCCACGTCCTCGGCTGCGGAAAACAGCGCGTCCCCGTCAAAGATCAGGGTGGCGGTATTGGTTGCCGGGTCAAACTGCACCAGATCCGAAACGCCAAAGGTGACACCGCCGAGCGTGTCACTGCCGCCGCTGACAGACAGAATGAACTGCCCGTTGTCCAGCAACGCGAAACTGTCCACGTTGCGACTACTCGCAAGCCGAGCCGAGCCGTCAAAAAACAGGGTCGCACCGCCCGTCACCGGGTCATAGGCAACCACGTCCTCAGGCTGGAAGTTCAGGGCGCCGATCGTGGCGGCGCTGGCCGTCGAAAGATAGAGGGTGCCATCCGTTGCGACATGCACGGCATCAACATCCTCACTGGCGGAAAAGACTGCCGATCCATTGAAAATCCGCTGCGAGGTATCTGCCGCGATGTCATAGCGCGCCACATCCTCGGCCCCCAACTGGCCGCCCGCAAACGCAGCCGTGTTGGCGACCAGCACCAGTTTGCCGGAGGGCCGCACGCTCAAGGCATTGGTGCGCGTATTACCGGTACCGGAGAGAATCTCTGCGCCATTGACCAGTAGCGTAGCCGTACCGGACACCGGGTCGTATTCCACAATGTCATCGTTGTCGAACGTCAGCCCGCCGAGCACCGCATTATTGTCCGTGCTGAGCACGACGTTTCCGTTGCTCCGCTCATGCGCACCATCGACGTTATCGTTCCTGGTCGTAAAGGAACTGTTGGCCAGTGCCTTCCGGACCAGCGCACCGCTGCCGACGTTGTACTCGACAAAATCTGCCAGACCCAGGGCCGTACCATCCAGAAACCGACCCGTGGTATCGATCGAAAGCAACAGATTGCCATTGTCCAGTCGCTGAATCGCATCGACATTGGCACCCTGCAATTTGTTCTTGTTGTCCCGAAAGTGCGCGTCATCATCAATCAGCAGCGTGACGTTTCCAGTGGCCGCGTCGTACAGGACCACATCCCCATCATCAATCCTGGTGCCATTGTTGAACTGGGAATTGCTGCCGGTTGAGAGGATGAACGTGGTATCGGAAAGCGCCTGTATGGCGTCGATGTCGCCACCGCTGACAAAATGCGCGGACACGTCAAGCAACAGCCGCGGCGTGTCCGTCACAGGGTCGTATTCGAATACATCGCCCTCATCGATAATGAGAGCACCCAGTTCCGCCTCACCGGTGGTGGAAAGATTGAAAAAAGCGATCTCGGCCCATGCCGGCGTGGCGCACAGGAGGAGGCACAGCACTCGTTTCATGGCCGCGCTTTCACTTCAATGGTGCGACTGGCCACGAACTGCTCGTCCGCACCGCTGCGGCATTCCGCTGTACTGCGCACATGGTAAAAGGTCATACCACTCACCGTTTCGCTCTGACAATTGAGGGCACTGATCCGGCATTGCGCGAGGAAATTTTCATCCCAGGCAGCAGTGCCGTTGGGTAACCCGAGCCCCGCGCACCCGGTCGCATCCAGATACAGCCGGTTCATCGCAAACTGCGCCCCCGACTCCGCAGCATAAAATGCCCTTAGGTTCAGCGTATCCTGCGCTGTGCCTGCGCTGTCAGCCTCCTGCACGCGCAACATGGTCGCAGCCAGCAGGCTCATCACGACCAGGATGAAAATTGCGATCACAATGCTGAAGCCGGCCTGGTTGCGTCGCGGCAGGGCGGTCACAGCCGGCCTGTTCTTCCCGCGCCTGCACGGTGCCCATTCGGCATCTGTGGCAGCATCACGGCGCATTGCGAATCTGCACTTCATGGCTGAGCGTCATGGTCTGGTCTGCACGCGAAACCTGGAAGGTTACCTGTACGATAGCACTGCGTTCCGGGGAGCCCGGGTGGTAGGTGAAAACCGGGTTGCTGGTGTCGATCCCCTCCGATACCACGGTGCTGCTTGCGAGTGCGGGCTGCGCCTGTACGACGTTGAAGCCGTAGCCCGCATAGCGTCGCAACTGCCCGGCGCTGGCACCAAAAGCGCTCGTTAGCACACACCAGGTCACCGGGCTCCCGGTGAAGAACACACGTCGGGACGGTGAGCCATGCGGAAACCGGTGACTGTCGGTCATGGTGACATCGCTGATCCGGCTGCTGGTGCCGTTGGCCGCAATACTGACGTAGCCGTTAAGGCTGGCCGTTGGCGAGACCGAGTAGACCTGCGCCGTCGAGACCGGATATACCGCCACGTTTGCGGCAGAAGAGACATCGACTTCCGGCGTCACCACCGAGAAGCGGTTGGAGGCTGCGCCACCGCCAATCTGGGGAAAATCCAGTGCGGTGTTCACACCATCTGCGTCGGGCACATCCAGATACTGCGTGCCGGCAATGACCGGCAAAAACTCAATGCACTGGTTCACATCCGTGCGCACGCTACCCGGCAATGCGTTCCGCAGCTCGCGTTGCAGGCGTTCCACGGCCAGCCGTCCATGCGCAGCCAGGTCACTGGAGCGCACGGCGATCGCGTAGCCCTCCGCACTATGGGTGATATAGCGCACCGTACCTACCATCAGAATCGACAGGAGCAGCAGCACGGTCACCATCTCGACCAGGGTAAACCCGCGCGCGCCAGTCAAAACCCACCCCGGTAGGCTGAAAACGTAAAGGATGTGCCATCAAACGCCGTTGCCGTCACCCGGATCCGTTTCGCAGACAGTTCCTGTGCGCCCGGCTCGTTGACGACCCCGTCGAAGTCGCCATCGTAGGCCACCTCCACTTCGACGCAATAGCCATCGTAGCCAGCGCGCGGCAGACCGCGGGAGTCACGCAACGTCGCACTGCTCAGCGGATTGGTCGTCTGGCAAACCGCGCTGTTTCCCTCCTTCAGGGCGTGAAAGTCGTCGACATCGTTCCAGGTGGCGCGCGTTTCACCCGCGTCGGGACCGAACCCCGCCAGCGCCGTGCACGTCGCCGCCGGCACACAGGAAGGCGAACCGCCCAGCGGGGTTTGCTGGTCATAGCGCCGGGAGATGATTTCATCCAGGTACAGCTGGGACAGTTCGATGACCCGATAGCGAATGTGCGGATTCCCCGACTCGCCCATGCCACGTTGCACGCTGAGCAGGATACCAGCCAGCGAGACACCCACGATCACAATAAAGACAATCAGCTCCACCAGGCTGAATCCAGCTTGGTGGCGGCCGGGTTGTTCAGTAGCAACTGCCTTCATGGGCGAAGCCTGAGGACTCGATACAGAGTTCCGGGTTGGTGTCCGCATCCAGGTCTACGGCCAGAGATGCGGGGCAGGAAACCGGCGCCGCTGACTGCAGGGCGCCCTGCGAGTCAAACTGCAGCACCCCGAGAGGCCCCAACGGATAGGAAAGATCGTCATGCATGGGCACCGTTCGCAACACGGCGATCGCTGCCAGGGTGCGGGAGGCATCGACGCGCACGCAACTGTTCGGGGGCGGGCCGGTCTCGACCCGCACTTCATCGCTGCCATGGTCCAGGACCAGTTGCACGCGCACGCCGGGACCACGCGAGACCGCCTGGCGTTGTGCAAACCGTGCCACCGCCAGCAGGTCACTGGTGCCGGTGCTGACCGCAAACGGCGAAACGCTGAAAAAAGCCGGGATCGCAGTCACGCTCAGAATACCCACCAGGATCAGCGTTACGACCAGTTCGACCAGGCTGAAACCACGCTGGCCCGGTAGCAGCCCGAAAACCAAGAGGGGCCGCTGAACGGCCCCTCCTGCAATACAGATGCGCGAACGATCAGGCAAAGAACGGTCCGGGCATCCAGATATCCGGCACCTCAGGGCGCCGGGTTGTTGCCGCCCACTGCGCCAGTGGTCGTGTTGTACGTAATGGTCCGGGTGGTGGCGGTATCCGCCAGATAGGTATAGGTACAGGTCGGCGCCGCAAAGGTCGCCTGATAGTCCGTCGTTGTGCCGGTGCCCACGGTAGGTGCGCCAGACTGCAAAATACCGTCCCAGATCGCCACACAATCTGCGGCGTCATTGAGGGTGCCGTCCGTACCGATCGGGTAGCCGGCGGCATTGGAATCCATCGTGGGCGCACCGGTATAGTCCGCAAAATCCGTCACTGCTCCGGTGTTGCCCTTGGCGGTCCAGAGCGAGCGGAACAGCGCCACGCCGGATGCCAATGCACCCCGCACCCCGCTGACTGCGGCATAGTGGGCATCCGAGGTTAGACTGATAAAGCGCGGCAAGGCCACCGCCGACAGGATACCGATCAGCACGATCACAACGATCAGTTCGACGATGGTGAAGCCGCGCTGCCCGGAAGGGGTCGGTGTACGCATGGGTTTGCTCCGTTACGGGTGGATATACATGATGGATTTTTACGCAAATATCGCGTTCAGGCCAGTTTAGCATGGGTTGCCGTCGCCACACGGCGTGGCGGGCTGTTCATGTGGCCACGCCGGCCAGATCCCAGAGCGGCAGAAACACGCCAAGCGCCAGAATCAGCACCAGCACGCCGACAAACACGATCATAATGGGTTCGATCGCATCCGCCAGCTGCTTCAGATCATAATCGACCTCCTGCTCGTAAAATTGGGCCACCTCGACCAGCAGCTCGTCGACCTGACCGGTTTCCTCCCCCACGGTGAGCATCTGCATGACCAGTGGCGAGAACATGCGCGTGGCCGCGGCCGAACGCACCAGGTTTTCGCCCCGTTCAATCCCCGCTGAAATCTCGCGCACCTTGGAGCCGATATGTTCGTTACCCACCGCGGTCGACACGACGCGCAGGGTCTGAATGATGGGCACCCCCGCCGCGCTCATCATGGCAAACGTGCGGGCAAAACGGCCCATCGCCACCCGCTCGAAAATGCCACCGACCAATGGTAGCCGCAACTTGTAGCGGTCCCAGACCAGACGACCCGCTTCTGTTTCGACATAGCGCCGGAAGGCAATGAAGGCGCCCACCACTGCAATCAGGATCAGCGGCCACCACGTCACGGTAAAATCAGAGATCGCGATCAGGAAGCGGGTCTGCCAGGGCAGTTCTGCACCAAATCCCGCAAAAACCTTGGCAAAGGCCGGGATGACAAACAGGTTGATCACCGCAATGGCGATCGCAATCGCAATGATCACGAACATCGGGTAGCGCGTTGCTGACTTCATGCGCTTGATGGTTTCCCGCTCCAGTTCCAGATAACTCGCCACCCGCGCGAATGCCTCGTCCAGCCGCCCGGTGTTTTCACCGACGTGCACGATGCTCAGGTACAGTCGATTGAAAATCTTCGGGTGGCGCGCCATGACACCCGCCAGATCGCCACCACCCTCGATGCCGGCACCAATATCGCGCAGCGCCGCCTCCAGGGTCGGGTTGCGCACCGTGGCAACCATGCCACGCAGCGCCCGATTCAGGGGAATGCCGGCGCGCAGCAGGCTGTGCATCTGGCGACTGAAGATCACCAGTTCTTCCAGGTTCACTTTCGGCGGAGGCAGCAGTTTGCGCAGGTCGATCTGGCCGGGCTCCTCGCCGTTTGCCGCGCCATGCAGTTCCTGGATGCGGACCGGCGTGATCCCATTGCCCGTCAGTTGCCCGGCAACCGCTACGGCACTGGCAGACTCCAGCACGCCCTCGACTTCCTTACCGCTGCCATCGCGCCCGAAGTACTGGAAGCGCTTCATGTCAGCGGTCGTCTTCAGCCGGGAGATCGAAATTCAGCACCTGCGCAGGCTCGGGGTTTTCTGCAGGCGGCGCCGTTGCATGGTCCGGCACGCTTTCTACGGGCGGCTTGACCCGTTCCTCCTGTACCTGCTCGCAGACCCGCATGACCTCCGACAAGGTGGTGACTCCCGCCCGCGCATACTCCATGGCGCAATCCAGCAGCGGCATGAAATGCTTGCTGCTGCGGGCTGCCCGGGCGAAGAGGGAGGTATCTGCCAGCCGCAGCGCCTCCGCCATATCCTCGTCAATTTCCAGATACTCAAATGCACCCACCCGGCCCTTGAAGCCAATCTGGTTGCACTGGTTGCATCCCATCCCCTTCATGAAATGCAGCGAGTCCGCATGTGCCTCGCCGAACGCCTCGACCAGCCAGGCATGCTCCTGTGGCGTCACCAGATGCTCGACCCGGCAGTTGTCACAGATCTTGCGCACCAGCCGCTGCGACAACACGCAGCGCAGCGCGGAGGCCGCGAGGTAGCCTTTCACCCCCATGTCGACCAGCCGCATCGCACTGCTGGTGGCATCGTTGGTGTGCAGTGTGGAAAACACCAGGTGCCCGGTCATGGAGGCGCGCAGGGCGATCTCGGCAGTTTCCTGGTCACGAATCTCACCCACCAGCAGCACATCCGGGTCCTGCCGCAGCGTGGAACGCAGTACCGTCGCAAAATCCAGCCCGATCTTGGGATTGATCTGCACCTGCTGAATACGCGAAAGCTGGTACTCCACCGGATCCTCACAGGTAATGATCTTGGTGGCCGGTGTATTCTTCTCCTGCAGCGCGGCGTAGAGCGTGGTGGTCTTTCCGCTGCCGGTCGGGCCGGTCACGAGGATGAGCCCGTGCGGGGACTGAATCTGGCGCCGGAATCGCTCCAGAATAGCGCCCGGCATACCGATCTGATCCAGTGAGTTGGCGCCCGAGGATGCATCCAGAATCCGCATCACGACCGATTCACCATGCTGTGTCGGCATGGTGGAAAGTCGCACGTCGATGGGTTTCTCCCGCACCTTCAGGTGAAAGCGCCCATCCTGCGGCAGACGCTTTTCCGAGATGTTGAGACCACTCATCAGTTTCAGACGCAATACCAGTGCCTGATTGATGCGCTTTTCCTTCAGGACGTTTTCCTGCAGCACACCGTCAACACGATTACGCACCCGGATCAGGTTCTGGTCCGGTTCAATGTGGATGTCCGACGCCCCCATTTGCATGGCATCCTCGAAGATGAAATTGAGCAGGCGCACCACCACCGCACTGCCCTCGCCATCCCCCTCGTCCAGTTCGGAGAAATCAAACGAGTCATCAATGAGTTCTTCTTCAAGATTCGCCGCCAATTCCTGGATATCCGATGTACGCCGGTAGACATGATCCAGCGCATCCAACAGGTCCGTTTCACGGACAAAGGCCTGCTGAAAACTGCCGCCCAGCAGGCGGGACAGTTCGTCGAATGCAAAGATATCCGTCGGGTCGGACATGCCGACAACAAGTTGTCCGTTTTCCTCGCTGAGCACGATGGCGCGGAACCGTCGCGCATGTGCCTCGCTTAACTTACTGACCAGTTGCGGCTGGAAGGCGTGGTTCTTCACATCGATGAAGGGGATATGAAGCTGCTGGGACAGCAGGCTGAGCAGGCGAATCTCATCGACAAAGCCGAGCTCGACCAGAATGCGACCGATGCGCTTGCCCGTACGTTTCTGCTCAGCCAGCCCCTCCATGAGCTGCTGTTCAGTGATCAGCCCATGCTCGACCAGCAGATCACCGACCCGGATCTTTTTGGCTTCGTTCACCTGGCTGGAATCCCGTGCGGACTACCGCACCCGACGCGGTACATCATGATCTCCCCGGCATGCGCTCGCCCTCAGGATTCGCTGACCTGCGCCAGGGCCGCCAGCCGGTCGATGGCGAAGCGACGCAGTCCGTCGCCGTCCTCTGCGAGCTTCGCACCTGCCTGGTAAGCAGACTCCGCCTCCCGCGGCAAATGACTGGCCTCCAGAGACACCGCCAGCCCAATCCACCACTTCGCCTGCGGCGGGAACCGCTCCAGCAGTGTGCGGTACAACACGGTCGCGGCAGCATGATCACCGAGTTTCTGCGTGGTCACCGCCAGCATGCCAAGATACTCAGGCGTATCCGTATGAGTCAGCGGCACACTCTGCAATGCAGCCACTGCGCCCGGGGCATCATTGCGAGACAGCAGGATGCGCGCCTGCTGTACGAGAAAGCCCGGGTGCGCCGGGTTCAACTGCAAACCCTCGCGCAGCACTGCTTCCGCGTCCCCGCTGCGCCCCTGCTGAAGCCACATTCCGGCGAGCATTTCCCGGCTGGCCTCGGCACCCGGCGTTTCGCGCAGGCGTGACTGGAGCACAGACTCGGCACGCTCGGGCCGCCCACTCTGTATCGCTTCCCGGGCGCGCGCAACACTCTGCCGATCCAGTTCCACTGCGCTAACCACGCGCCGCACGCGAACCGGCTGAGCGGCTCCCGTCGGCCTGGCTGCCTCCAGCACTGCGACCACTTCCACTGGCGCGGGCCTGGTCTGCGCAACCGGCCGCGCAGCCACCGGACGGGCGACGGCCATCGGCCGTGTCGGGCGGCGGTTCTGCACGGCAGGCTCGGGCATCGCCGGCGCTGCGGCGGCAAGTGCCACTGCAACGGGCTTTGCGCTGGGCATGGACCGGTGCGTCTCTTGCGCTGCCACGGCGGGTTCCCGCGACGCGCCCACAGCCGCAGGCACGCCCGGCAGACGGATCGCGGTCGGGTCGGTGAGACCCTGTGGCGCCGGTGTCTTGGCGATCGGCGCCATCGGCACGCTGACCTCCGGGCTGTGTTCTACGGCCGCCAGCGGCACCTTCTGCGCAGGCACACCGGTCGGTGCCGTCGGGACCAGCGTAGCGGTGTTTTCTTTCGAGGCGAGATACCAGCCGCCGGCGCCGGCTGCCACCAGCATGACGACCAGCACCCCGGTCAGGGAGCTCCGCGATCGACGGGCCCGTCCGACTGCGGCGAACAGCGGGTGACCAGAAGAGAGTGCGCTGCCCGGACGCGGCGCGTGGCGCGCGTCCAGATCCCGCAGCAGGTCATTGATCAGACTCACAGGGGCAACCAACCGTAATGAGCAAATACGGCAAAGGCGGAAGCCCCGACCAGACCCGCGATCGGATAGGCAAACCAACTTCGCCACCAGTTCGCAACATTCGCGAACGGTTGCGAACCCTCGGTGTCTTCAATCGCACGCTCAACATGCTCTCTCTCGACAATCCGCACGCCCTGCCCGAACGCCGACATCAGTGACTTGTGCGCCAGGATGTTCAGCAGCCGGGGCACGCCGCCGGACCCTCTCCAGATCAGGCGCAGCGCCGCGGGCGTAAACAGATCCGGACCGTTGTACCCGGCAGAACTCAGCCGGTGCATGAGGTAACGGCCGACACTGCTCTCCCCCAATGGCTGCAGACGATGCGAAAACGTGATGCGCTGCTTGAGCTGACGCAGGCTGGGTTGTGACAGCAGGCGGTCCAGTTCCGGCTGTCCCAGCAGCACGATCTGCAGCAGCTTGGAGCGCTCCGTCTCCAGATTGGTCAACAGCCGGATCGCCTCCAGCGTCTCCCGCGCGATGGCCTGTGCTTCGTCGATCACCAGCACTGCATGCTTGCCTTCCAGCGCGAGTTGAATCAGTCGCTCGGTAATGATTTGCGGCACCTGGTGCTCGCGTGCCTCGGGGGGCACCATGGCACCCAGTTCCTCGGCAATGGCCAGTTGCAGTCCCTGAGCGCTCAGGGATGGGTTGGGTATGTAAGCGGTCACATACTCAGGACCCAAGGAATTCAGGAGCTTTCGACAGAGCAGCGTCTTGCCGGTTCCAACCTCTCCGACAATCTTGATAAACCCCTCACCACCGGTCAGCGCGACTGCAACCGTGTTGTAGGCTTCCTGATGGTTTTCAAGATTCAGGTAGAAGTTGGTGTTCGGGGTCAGTGTGAAGGGCAGTTCCCGCAGCCCGAAATATTCCAGATACATAGCCGAGGCCCTCAGGTTGATCGGGATCAGGTACGCGAAACGCGCTTATCGGGCCGCGCCCGGGTACAGGGCTTCCCGCATGCCCTGATAAGACTTTTGTGATTCCTGCAGCATCCCTTGCCAGTTTTCGCTGTCAGCCAGCATGGGGCGCAGCAGGATCACCAATTCGCTTTTCACCGCGCTATACCGCTTCTGACGGAACAGGTTGCCGACCCAGGGCACCTCGGATACGCCCGGCGTGGCGGCATTCGTATCCAGCGCCCGGTTCTGCATGAGACCGCCGATCACGACCACCTGTCCGCTGCGCGCCCGTACGATACTATCCGATTCGCGAATGGAACTCAGTGCCAGCGGCAGGGTGAAATTATCCGCGCCCACGGTCACCACCTTGGTCTGGTCAGTGACCTCGCTGATGGTCGGGTGCACGTGCAGGGTGATATCCCCCTCGTGACTGATCTGCGGTGTCACATCCAGCGCAATCCCGGAGAAAAACGGCGTAAGGGTCACCGAGGGTGTCGTCGTGGTCGCGGTGCCGGTGGTGGTGGTGCTGGAGACGTCGGTGACAAAAAACTCGTCCGTGCCCACCTTGATGACCGCTTTCTGGTTGTTGACCGTGGCGACGCGCGGATTCGACAGCACCTGCACAGTACCCTGCGTTTCGAGCAATTCCACCAGCGCAGCGAAATCGCCGATATTGAAGGCTGCGCCAAACACGCCACCGATGTTGTCCGTGTTGAACAGCAGCGGTGAGGTCTGCGAGAGCGTGATGGTATTGCTGGCCTGGCCGACTTCGAAGATCTGCGCCCAGTTGATGCCCTGCTGATAGCCGTCGCTCAGGGACACCTCGAGAATCTTGGCCTCCAGCACCACCTGCCGCTGTAGCACCAGTTGCGAGCGCTCCAGGTAATCCGCCACCGAGCGCAGTTCGCCGGGCATCGCGCGCACCACCACCAGACCGGTCTGCGGCGTCACGATCACCTGCCGTCCGTCCACGTTTCCGATGATGGTGGTCAGGGTGTCCTGCAGTTCCCGCCAGAAATCAGCCAGGTTTTCAGTCTGGATCCGGGTACCCACGGTGGCCGAGGTGTTTCCGGAGGAAGAACTGGAGCTGTCCTCACTGTCGCTGCTCCCTGTGTTTGCATCCGCAATGGAGCCGCCACTAACACGGGTTTCGGAGCGGCCGGCGCGCTGCACACTGAGATAGTCGAGGTGAAAAATTTCCGTACGCAAGCCACGTGGCAACACCTGATACAGGTTGCCCTGACGACGATATTCGAAGTCATAGGTGTCACGGACGATATCCATGACCTCCTCGAAACTGACATCGCGCAGTTGCAGACTGATGGTGCCGCTGACATCCGGGTGCACCACCATGTTGAAAGCGGTGCCGTCGACCAGCCCCATGAAAAAAGCGCGCGCCGGCAGCCGATCCACTGCAATGTCAAAGCGCTCCGGCTCAGCGTCGCCACCCAGCTCGATGCGCGGCAGCAATTCCTGCTCCAGACCTGCCGGCAAGCCACCCAGCAGCGTTGGTTCGGTGGCCGCTTCCTTGGCGACATCATGGCTGCGATGACTGCCCGCCAGTACTTCCTGCACCTGATCCAGCGGACGGGTCTGGGTGACATCCTGCGGATAGGACATACAGCCGGAGAGCAGCATACACACGACCCACAGGGCACCGCGGAGACATCGATCTGATCGGAATGAGTCGTTCATGGCTGGCTGCGCTTCCTGCGGATACTGGCGTGGTCCAGGCGCAAAATAATGCGCTCACCGGCATGACGCAGCGCAACGCGCCCCGTCTGAATGCTCATCACGCGTGCGCCGGACACATGATCCCCCACCCGAACCTGCTTCCCGTTAATGATCGCGGACGCGCCAGAGGACCCCACTGCAACATACTGTAGACGAAAGCTCGGCGGCGTGTCCCGCTGCTCGGCCGGAGCCTGCGTACCCTGCTGGGGCCGGGTCGGGTCACTCATACCGGCCCACGACAGCGGGGGCAACAGCAGCAGAGCGGACGTCACCAGTTGCCACTTCATACACCGATCTCCAGGACTTCCGGCGAGGCACTGAGGGTCTTCAGCCGCAAGGTGATGCGGGCCAGCGGATAGCCGGTCACCTCATAGGCAAGCCGGTCCCAGATAAAGCGCCACCGGGAGGCCTCCAGCGCCTCGAGGTAGGCCAGCAGGGAGAAGTAGTCAGCCTCCAGCGTCAGTTCCACGCTGTGCTCATAGATTTCCTCGCCAGCCGGCTGCGCGCCCGCGGGTTGTTCCAACCCCAGCTGCCGGGGCGGCAGCGATTCCAGCGAGATCAGCCGCACACCCGGCCGCTCTGTCAGGATGGTCTGCAACGCCCGGACCATATACCCGGGCGCAATCCAGGCATCCGAACTGTTGACGAGTTGTTCGCCCAACCCCCGGGTCTGCTCCCGCACGGCATTGATGCGCTCCTGCAGGGCCTGATTGGGGTTCGTCATCCGTTCAGTGTTGAGCATGGCCTGCTCCGCATCCGCAGACTGCAACGCCTCCTGCGACGCCACCAGCGACGCCTCCTGCGCCCGAATGTCGGCCTCCAGCGGCCGCAACAGGAGAAAATCCCAAAGCGCGATGATCACCCCACAGGCTGCAGCCACCACCAGCACCCGTTCACGGGCCTGCAGCGCCTGGTACCAGTGATCCAGCCGTCCCAGCTGGGGTGCAAAAAGCTCTTCCAGCGTGCTCATGCGCCACGCTCCGGGGCGGAACGCAACTGGAACTGCAGCGGCTGCCGCTCGCCACCGGTCGACTGCTGCACCCGGAAATCATCAAACCGCTGGCCGACAAATGCATTGGCTGACTTCAGTCGCTGCAGCAGGCCGGGCACCAGATCCGCCTCCACCGTGCGACCCTGCAGGCTCAGTGCCAGGCCGCCCTGTTGCAGTTCGATGTGCGTCAGCCAGAGACCCGGGCGGGCCTGTTCAGCGAGACCGCGCAGGTAGGCAGAGAAGCGCGGCGCATCCGGGCGGCTCTGCGCGCGCAGCAGCTGCAGAAGCTCCTGGCGCCGCTGCAACTGTGCCTCGGCCTCCGCCAGCCGCACCTGCAGGGCACCGCTCTCACCGGGCAAGGGCGCAGCCCGCAGACGCCCCAGCGCATCCTGCTGCATGACAACACTCGCGGCCAGGGCCCGGGCCTGCTTCTCCGCACGCATGTGCTGCAACACGAGCAGGCCATGCAGCAGGATCATGCACACCACCACCACGCCCACCAGGCCCAGCGCCTGTCGGGGCGGCAGGACAACGCGCGGCTCGATAAAGCCGTCCCGCAGAAGGTCAACCTGCTGCCGCACCGGGAGGCTCCTCCGAACGCATCGAACCGCCGATGGCGGAGACGCAGTACAGTTTTTTCACTGAACTGAGCGCTTTTTCGCTCATCGCCAGCTCATCACTTTCCAGCGGAAAAACTTCCGCGCCAATGGTGCTGCTGAGTTTTTCCATCACGATGTCCATGCCCTGCAGCAGGGGCACCACGGCCAGTCGGGACACGGCGGCCTGGCGCAGTTGAATCTCGAAATAATCCAGGGAACGCTGCACCTCCACGACCAGTTCCTCCAGTGCTGCCTCGCGCTGCACCGGATCCCCTTGAAGAGCCTGCACCGAGAAATTGACCGAACGGCTGATGTAGAGGTTGCCATCGCGGACAATTGTCAAATCGCCACCGTGCTCGCGCAGCGAAAGCAAAGCACCAGCACGCGGATTCTCACAGTAGCGCTCGATCACATTGCGCAGGGCCAGTTCCCGCACGTCGACATGGACCGGATCCAACTCGGCATCCTGCAACTGGTCAAGCAATTGCTTGACCACACTGCGCTGCGCCGTCACCACGAACGCGGTCTGCGGCCCGCCCCGCAGGCCATCCTTGGGCATCAGAAAGGCATCCACTGCGGCTTCCTCAATCGGATATTCCAGCAGTGAAGCCACTTTCCAGCGCACCGCTTCGCGCAGATCTTCCGGGGGCACGTCCGGCGCCTCGATCAGATCCATGCGGTACTGGCCCGGACTCAGCACCAGCGATGTCGGCGTCCCCTGCAGGCCGGCCTTCGCCACCAGTTCGCCCAGCCCGATCTGGCCCAGCCCACTCTCCAGCCGCGGAATGAAGTCGCAGTAGACCAGGCGGGTGCCCGGCGGTTTGCCAGCTGAGGCGGCAACCGCCACACCGTCCTCGCGAAACTCCACGGCAACGAGCTTTCCGCAGGCTGCCCCGGGATTTCGCATGCGACGGAGGAATCGAATCACGCTGTTTGCCTGTCCCTGTTTGCCTGTTCCTGTTTCCGGCCCGGCAGCCGGGGCGGTACGCCGCCGCCAAAACAGCGACGTTAGCCGTTTTTTTCCATCTGACCAGTGTAGACGACGTCTTTATATGCCGGCAGGGGATTTCATGCATCCGGAGGCGACTGCGGGGTATCATCACGCGCATGCTGAAAGTGATTCTCTACCAGCCGGAAATCCCCCCCAACACGGGCAACCTGATCCGCCTGTGCGCGAATTGCGGCGCGGCGTTGCACCTCGTGGAGCCGCTGGGCTTTCGGATGGAGGACCGCCAGTTACGGCGCGCCGGGCTGGACTACGGAGAGTGGCGGGACGTCCGGGTATGGGCAAACCTGGACACGCTGCGCCGGGAGCTGCCGATGCAGACCCTGTATGCCGTCAGCACACGGGGCAGCCGCTGCTACAGTGAGCCGTCCTTCCACCCGGACGATGGCTTCCTTTTCGGGCCGGAAACCCGCGGCCTGCCTGCCTCACTGCTGGAAAGCTGGCCCCCGGAAGCCTTGCTGCGGCTGCCCATGCGGCCTGATCAACGCAGCATGAATCTGGCCAACGCGGCCAGCATCGTCACCTACGAAGCGTGGCGGCAACTCGGGTTTCCGGGCGGCCGCTGAAGCCTGCTAGTGGGCAGAGCCTTCCTGCTGTTGTTTCTGTTGCTGCTGGGTCTGCGCGTACAGCGCCTCGAAATTCACCGGCGCCAGCATGAGCGGGGGAAAACTGCCGCGCACTGCGAGTGAATCGATGGCTTCACGCACATAGGGAAACAGCACCTCCGGGCAAAAAGTGGCCAGCACCCGTTGCTCCTGCGCCGGCTCCAGCCCGCGAACCAGGAATATCCCGGCCTGCTGCGCCTCACAGAGGAACACCGGCTTGTCCTCATTGGAAACCGTGATCGTGACGGCCAGAATCACCTCGTGCAGGCCGTCCTCCATGGCACGGTGCCGCGTATTCAGATCCATCTTGACCTGTGGATTGAATTGCACACGAAACACATCCGGCGACTGCGGGGACTCGAAGCTGAGATCCTTCAGATAGATGCGTTGTACGGATACCTGCGCCTGATTGCCGGCAGCAGCAGCCGCCTGATCCTGTTCACTCACGTTTGATTTCTCCCTGTGGCTGCTGCACCGGCAGCAAGCATTGTGTCCAGTTCCCCAACCTGCTCCAGCGCGTACAGCTCCGTACATCCGCCGACATGTTGGCCGTTAATCCAGATTTGCGGCACGGTGTTGCGCCCGCCCGCCTTGCGGGACATCTCCTGGCGTAAGCTGGGTTGTGCACTGACATCCAGTTCCTGCCAGCGCACCTGCTTGGATTCCAGCAGACGCCGCGCC
>JBFKXW010000011.1:0-19415 GCA_041637915.1 Pseudomonadales bacterium
AATATACACATGGCCGCGCTCAATCAACTCCGGCATCTGCCGGAAAAAGAACGTGAGCAACAGTGTACGGATGTGGGAACCGTCCACATCGGCGTCGGTCATCAGGATCACCCGGTGGTATCGCAGCTTGTCAGGGTTATACTCATCCCGACCGATGCCACAGCCCAGCGCCGTGATCAGGGTGCCCACCTCGGCAGAAGACAGCATCTTGTCAAAGCGCGCCTTCTCCACGTTCAGAATCTTGCCCTTCAGCGGAAGGATTGCCTGCGTCCGGCGATCACGGCCCTGCTTTGCTGAGCCACCGGCCGAGTCACCCTCCACCAGGAACAGTTCCGAAGCGCTGGGATCCTTCTCCTGACAATCCGCGAGCTTACCCGGCAGGCCAGCGATATCCAGCGGGCCTTTGCGCCGGGTCATTTCGCGCGCCTTGCGGGCGGCTTCCCGCGCACGCGCCGCGTCGATCATCTTGGTGACAACCGACCGCGCCTCCTGCGGAAATTCGAGCAGGTATTCACTGAACTTTTGCGCCATTTCCTGCTCGACGGCGCCCTTCACTTCCGAGGAGACCAGTTTGTCCTTGGTCTGGGAGGAGAACTTCGGATCCGGTACCTTGACGGAGATGACCGCGGTCAGGCCTTCCCGAGCGTCTTCGCCGGAGGTCTCCACCTTGAGCTTTTTCGACAACCCTTCCTTTTCAATGTAGGTGTTGAGCGTACGGGTCAGCGCACTGCGGAATCCAGCCAGATGCGTGCCACCATCGCGTTGCGGAATGTTATTGGTGAAGCAGAAGATGTTTTCCTGAAAACCGTCATTCCACTGCAGGGCCACTTCCACGCAAATCTGATCATCCCGCAGCTGACAAAAATGGAAGGACCGGTTGAGCGGATTCTTGTTGGTGTTCAGGTACTCCACGAAGGCGCTGACCCCGCCCTCGTACCAAAAGGATTCATCCCGCCCGACCCGTTCGTCGCGCAGCAGGATGCCAACACCGGAATTCAGAAACGCCAGCTCCCGCAGGCGTTTTGCCAGGATATCGTAGTGGAAGGAGATATTTGAAAAGGTCGTGGGTGAGGGATGAAAGCGGACTTCCGTACCGGTGATCTCCGTTTTCCCCACGACCTTCAGTGGCGCCTGTGGAACACCATCGCGATAGATTTGCTCATGCACCTGGCCATCCCGGCGAATGGTCAGGGTCAACAGTTCCGATAGCGCATTCACGACCGAGACACCGACGCCATGCAGTCCGCCGGATACCTTGTAGCTGTTGCTGTCGAACTTCCCGCCGGCATGCAGCACCGTCATGATGACTTCCGCAGCGGATTTGCCTTCCTCATGCATATCTACCGGGATGCCGCGACCGTTATCGGTGACGGTGACGGACTCATCGGTGTGCACCGTGACCGTGATTTGATCGCAGTGCCCGGCCAGCGCCTCATCAATGGCGTTATCGACCAGTTCGAACACCATATGATGCAAACCGGTACCATCATCCGTATCACCGATATACATGCCTGGACGCTTCTTCACGGCATCCAGGCCCTTGAGAACCTTGATACTGCTCCCTGTGTAGGCTTGCTCTTCTTCCACCGTCATTCCGTCTACTCCAGATTCTGGGCTGCCTGTTGTACAGCACCCTGTTTCACGTGAAACATCATAAGGCCCTGGGATGGCATCGCCGACGGCATGGGGACCTCTGCCTCCAATGCGGTGATAAACACCTGAGCGCCCACTTCCCAGAGCGCCGTCGTCAGACGTTCCTGATTCTCCCGGTCCAACTCAGCCGGTAAGTCATCCACCAAGCAAATCGCCGGCTCCCCGGTACGCTCGCCATGTAACGCCAATTGCGCGAGCCGCAACCCCCAATAGGCCATTTTCATCTGACCCCTGGATAACACCCGTTCCGGTTCCCCCAGCGCGGTCGATATCGTCAGGTCCGCTCGATGTGGACCGCTGGTGGTGTACCCGTTCGCAAGATCCCGAGCGACGGAATCACGGAGTACCTCTGCCAGTTCGCGTTCCTGATCCCACCCGGCCAGATACCGCAACTTCAATCCCAACTCTTCTCCAAGAAACGAGCGCCAGATATCCGCAACCTGTGGCTCAAGAGCCTGGAAATAGTCCGATCTTAGAGCGTGCAGTACACTGGCCTGCTGACAAATCTGGTCTTCCCAAGGGGCCAGTTGAGAGGCCTCCATAGTATCATGGCGCAGCAGACGGTTGCGTTGTTTCACCGCCTGCCGCATCCGCTGCCAGGCAGGATAGAAACGATGTTCCACGTGAAACAACCCCCAATCCAGCATCTGCCGGCGACCACGACTCCCGCCACGAACCCAGTCGTCCCCCTGATCCACCAAGGCCAGCATCGGCACCCTTCTGGCCAGTGCAACTGCGGAAACATCCTGCTGATTCCAACCACGGATCTCCGTCTGACCGTTGCGTCGCTTGCTGACGCCCACTGCAAATCGGCTACCGCTTAGCAGAGATACCAGCTCGCCACGCACCACCGCCTCCGGCATGCCATCCTGAATCAATGGGCGGATCTGACTGTGTCGGAATGTCCGAGCGTCGGACAATAGATGAATGGATTCCAGAATGGCGGTCTTGCCGGCGCCATTCCTGCCATAAAAGAGGTTAAAGCGTGGGTTCAGTTGTAAGTTGGTATCAGAAAGGTTCCGGATCCGGAATATCGTTACCCGGTCAATCAGCATCGGGTCTGCAAACCCGTCATCACAGCATCATCGGCATGACGACGTACCGTACGGCATCATTGCCAGGTTCCTCGACCCGAATACTGCTTTGGGGGTTATCCAGCCAGATCTGCACCTTTTCGCCTTCGACGGCGCTTACCGCATCCAGCAGATATTGGACGTTGAAGCCAATCTCCAGTGGCTCACCGGTAAATTCACAGGCAATCTCGATTTCGGCCGATTCTTGATCCGGGTTGTTGGCCGAAACCAGCAGACGCTCTGATTCAAACGCAAGACGTACACCGAGGTATCGCTCATTGGCGAGCTTGGCGGCCTGGTTCAGCGCTTGCCTGAATTCATCGCGCTCCAACGTGGCCTGCACCTGGTCATGTTGGGGGATCACCGCCTGGTAATCTGGGAACTTACCCTCGATCAGCTTGGACACCAGGCGAAAGCCACTGCCTATGATCGCGATATGGTTCTTGTCCAAATCCAGTGAGACCTCACCGTCCGTCTCCCGGAGAATCCGCTCAAGTTCCTGCACTGCCTTGCGGGGCACGATGACCTGCTGCACCACATCCCCGGTGATATCCGCCTGCAGATGCGCGCAAGCCAAGCGGTGTCCGTCCGTCGCAACCGCGCGCATCTCACCCTGGCGCAATTCGAGCAGCAAGCCATTCAGGTAATAACGAAGGTCCTGATTCGCCATTGCGAAACTGCTGCGGCCCAACAATTCCTGCAACGCTGACGCCTCCAGCTGCAGCGGCTGCGCGGACTGAACATCCTCCACACCAGGAAAGTCGCGCACCGGCAATGTCGCCAGACTGAAGCGACTGCGCCCACTGCTCAACTGCAGTTTGTCCCCGGACAGGCTCGCTGTAACTTCCGACTCTTCCCGCAGCGCCCGCACGATCTCCAGCAACTTCCATCCAGATACGGTGAGTACACCTGGCTCTTCGACCAAGCAGGATTCCACCCGAGCCGTGACCTGGATTTCCAGATCGGTTCCGGTGAACCATACCCCGTCAGCATCTGCAGACAACTTGCAATTGGCCAGGACCGGAAGCGTCTGGCGACGTTCAATGACGCCGGTCACCATCTGGATGGGTCGGATCAATGCTTCCCGCGTCGTGGTGATTTTCATGGCCGCCTCCCTGCAATCCTTTATCGCGTCAATTGTCGCAGCAGAACCTTGTACAGTTCGCCCATCTCGGAGTCTTCCTTGCGAATTCGATCAATTTCCCGACACGCATGCAAGACGGTCGTATGGTCGCGGCCGCCGAAGGCTTCACCAATCTCCGGGTAACTGTGCTTGGTGAGTTCCCGCGCCAATGCCATGGCGATCTGCCGTGGACGGGATACCGCACGGTTTCTTTTCTTGGATTTCATTTCCTTGACGGTGGTGTGACAGGTTTCGGCCACCGTGCGCTGAATGGAATCCAGCGTCACCTGCCGGTCGTGAATCGCAATCACGTCACGCAACCCCTCGCGGACGTTCTCCACGGTGATCTGCTCACCGCGGAATTTCGCGAATGCCACGACGCGCTTCAGGACGCCCTCCAGTTCACGGACGTTGGACTGAATATGCCGGGCAATAAAGAAGGCAGCATCTTCCGGCAGGTCCACCGTTTCCGTTTCCGCCTTCCGCATAAGAATCGCCACGCGCGTCTCCAGTTCCGGCGGTTCGATCGCCACCGGCAGGCCGCCATTCAATCTGGACTTCAGACGCTCCTCCATCCCGTCAATCTCGGCGGCATAGCGGTCGCAGGTCAGAATCATCTGCTGACCCTGTTCCAGTACAGAATTGAAAGTATGGAAAAACTCTTCCTGACTCTGCGGTTTCCCCGCCAGGAAGTGAATGTCATCGATCAGAAGGACATCGTGTGAACGATAGTATTCCTTGAAATCGTCCATGCGGTGGTGACGTATCGACTGCACCATATTCCGGACGAATACCTCGGAGCGTACGTAAGCCACCTTGGCGTTCGGACAATGCTCTGATACGTGATTCGCGACCGCATGCATCAGGTGGGTTTTACCGAGACCAGAACCACCGTAAATATAGAGTGGGTTGTAGCTGCTATGAGAGGACCCCCGCTGTTCCAGGGGCAGGGCGAGACGGTCAGCCATCGCCTTGGCCACGCTCAGCGCCGCCGAACGGGCCACCCGGTTGGAGTCACCCTCCACGTAGTTCTCAAATCGGGAATCCGGGTTGATCGGATTCTTGAAGCTCTGGATTTCCGGAGAAGCGGAGATCACCGCAGAGGAGAGACCGTCAGCCTCTACCTCCACATTGACCATCTCCGCATTCTCGACAAACTGCGCCATCTGACGCACGCCCACCTCCAGCAATACCCGCGGTTGGTTCTCACCGGTAAGACCGCCCCAGACATCGACGATGCGCGGCAAGTGTTCCTGATTTACCCGGTCGCGCACAAAACGGTTCGGTGCCAACAGGCGCAGTTCCTGCTCATCCCATTCGGCATGCAGCGGTCGAATCCATGTGTCGAATTCCTTGCGGGGAATATCCCGTTCCAACTGATCGAGACAATGCTTCCAGCACACGGCTTCCATTCGGTAACGCTCCCGTTTTGTTTGTTGTCTCTGCGGACTTTCTGAGAGGAGGAGAGCGGAGGAGTTTATACCCCGCTTTCTCGCGAGCACAACCGATTTTCCCGCAGAAAACCACTGGTTTTTCCTTTTTCCGTTGCGTTCCAGAGAGTTAAATTAAAAAAAAAAACTGGGCTGTTTTTCACGATATTTTTTTGGGAAAAAAGTCATACACAGCCATCTGTGCATGAAACCTCAAATGGCTGTGAATAAGCTGTGCATGAAATGGAAAAACTTTTTTATCCAGATTTTTCCCACAGTTCCTCCGTGCGAATCAGGGTGACCATTCAGGCGTGTTGTGCACAACTTTGCGATGCCTCCGGCACTACGGAATTGCTCAGCAAATCACACTTATCCAGCGCAATCCGATCACCAATCAGAACAAGAACCATAGGTCTTATATAATTAAATAAGATTTATTAGATCGCCCGACCGCCGCCTCGTGGCCACCCACAGCCGACCCTGTTGGCCCGCTCCATTTTCCACTCCAAAACGCTTGACTGGGTGGGGGCGTTTCTCTAATATCTCGCCCCCACCTCGGACTGCTTCTTGGTGGGTGGCATTCCCGGCACCTGGCACCAGTGTCGTACCGGGCACATCGAGATCGCGGCAAAGATCCAGAGACAGACAACATGAAACGTACTTTCCAGCCCAGCAACCTGAAGCGCAAACGCACACACGGTTTCCGGAGCCGCATGGCAACCCGTGCCGGCCGGGCAGTGCTGAAACGTCGTCGCGCACGCGGTCGCAAGCGTCTCTCGGTCTGACCCTGGATTCCGAACTCGCCTCGGGCTCCTTTCCGCGCTCTGCCCGACTGCTGAACCGGGCTGCGTTCGATCACGTATTCAAACGAAGAACGACCACCGCGCGTGTCAGCGGCCTGCTCTGTCTGATCGCGGAAAGTGCCAGCACGGAAGCCCGGATCGGCTTCGCCATCAGCAAGAAACACATCCCCCACGCGGTGGACCGAAACCGGCTGAAGCGCCTGTTACGCAATCGCTTTCGCGTCCTGCGTGGCGAACTGCCACCGGTGGATCTGGTGTTGCTCTCGCAGCGCGAGATCTCCGGCATCAACCGTGAAGAGTGGCCTGAACTGTGCAGCCAACTGTTTGTGCGTATAATCGCGCGCTCTGGATCCCAGGCCTGATCACGACCTCATGCGCCATGTCCTGATTCTGATTGTGCGCGGTTACCGCCTGCTGTGTAGTCCGTTCATGGCCAGCAGTTGCCGCTACCACCCCACCTGCAGCGCGTATGCCGAAGAGGCACTACAGCAGCACGGCGTCTGGCGTGGCGCCTGGCTCTCCGCGTGTCGCATCGGGCGCTGTCATCCATTCACAGCGGGCGGATACGATCCGGTACCCGAAAACAGGCCGCAGACCGAAGAACGTGCTCAGCAGGGAGAAGTGAGCTGAAATGGATGTACAACGACTGATCATCGGCTTGGCGCTGGCCGTTGTGACTTACATGCTGATTCTGCAGTGGAATGCAGATTACGAGACATCACCGAACCGGGATGTGGCCGAGCAGGCAAACATGCCACCGGCAGATGCGCCGTTATCACCGCCCGGAGAGATGCCGGATGCCCCTCCACCGGCCCAGGCCGCTGGCGATATTCCAATCGACACGGTGCGGCCAGAATCGAGACCGGAAGTCCGCACCGCCCAACCGGTCCCCGGTCGATTCGTGCAGGTCACCACGGAATCGTTGCAAGCCACCATCGATTTGCGAGGCGGTGATCTGGTCAGGGCCTCCCTGCGGAACTATCCCTTGCACCTCGATACGCCGGATGAGCCGTTTCCGCTGCTCTCCAATCAGAAAGACGCCCCCTATATCATTCAGAGTGGTCTGGTGGGACCGGATGGACCGGATGGACGCGCGGCCGGGCGGCCGTTGTATCAGACCCAATCCCCGCAATATACGTTGTCACCCGGGGCGGACCAGATCCTGGTGGATCTCTCCTGGCAGGATCCCGACACCCAGGTGGAAGTGCGCAAGCGCTATGTCTTCCCGCGAAATGATCATCGTGTGGCCATGACGGTGCAGGTCACCAATCGCGGTGACAGTCCGTGGACCGGCAACCTGTACGGCCAGATCAAGCGTGGCAAGCAGGCTGACCCCAGCGCTGCCAATGCGGCCATGAGCATGAGCACCTACCTGGGCGCCGCTTTCTACACACCCGACAAGCCCTATTACAAGGTGGACTTTGATGACATGGATGACGCGGCCGAAGAAGGCGGTGCCATGGCATTCCGGGAAACGGTGCAGGGCGGCTGGGTGGCGTTCCTGCAGCATTACTTTGTATCCGCCTGGGTACCGCAGGCCGACGCCAATAATGCTTTCTATGCGCGTCGCGGCGGTGGCTCCAGTTATCTGGTCGGTTTCACCAGTCCGTCGCAGACCGTTCAGCCGGGGGCGGCAGGGGAATTTTCAGCCACCCTGTATGCCGGTCCGAAAATCCAGGACGCGCTGGCCGAGTTGTCCCCGGGGCTGGAACTGACTGTCGATTACGGCTGGCTTTGGTTTTTGGCCCAACCGTTGTTCTGGCTGCTCAGTTTCCTGCACGGCTTCGCCGGGAATTGGGGAGTGGCCATTATTCTCATCACCATCCTGATCAAGCTGGCGTTTTTCCAGCTCTCCGCAGCCAGTTACCGTTCCATGGCAAATATGCGTCGTATCCAGCCAGAGCTGCAGCGACTGAAAGAGTTGCATGGGGATGACCGGCAGCGCATGTCGCAGGAGATGATGGAGCTGTACAAGCGCGAAAAGATCAACCCGCTGGGTGGCTGCCTGCCAATCCTCGTCCAGATTCCGGTGTTCATTGCACTTTACTGGGTGCTGTTGGAAAGCGTGGAATTGCGACATGCACCATTCTTCCTGTGGATTCAGGATCTCTCGGTGAAAGATCCCTATTTTGTGTTGCCCATCGCGATGGGACTGACCATGTTCCTGCAACAACAGCTGAATCCGGCGCCGCCCGATCCGACCCAGGCAATGGTCCTGAAGATTCTGCCGATTTTGTTCACGTTCTTTTTCCTGTGGTTCCCCGCCGGATTGGTGCTGTACTGGCTGGTAAACAATGTGCTCTCGATTGCACAGCAATGGGTCATTACCCGGAACATTGAACGGGCAGCAAAACCGCGCGCGGCCTGATGAGTCAGCCGGCTTCTGCACCGGCCGCAGACACTATTGCGGCGGTCGCCACGGGACCGGCGCCGGGTGGCATTGGCATCGTTCGGCTCTCCGGGCCGGCCAGTCTGGAAATTGGTGCAGCGATTTGTGGTATCCGGCCGGCACCGCGCCGGGTGTACCACTGCCCCTTTACGGCCGCATCTGGAGAACTTCTCGACCATGGCATTGTGCTGTTCTTCCAGGGTCCGGCGTCCTATACCGGTGAAGATGTGCTGGAGTTGCAGGGCCATGGCGGCAGCGTGGCACCGCAGCGGGTTCTGGCCCGTGTGCTGGAACTCGGTGCACGCTTGGCGCGGCCAGGCGAGTTCACCGAGCGAGCCTTTCTGAACGGAAAGCTGGATCTGACCCAGGCCGAGGCGGTGGCCGATCTGATCGCCAGCAGTAACGAGGCATCCGCCAGAGCGGCGGTGAATTCCCTGCAGGGACGTTTTTCTGAACTGGCGTCCCAATTGGCGGCGGATATTTTGCAGGCGCGCATGTATTTCGAAGCGCATATTGATTTCCCGGAGGAAGAACTCCAGACCGAGGGCACCGGCGGTATCAGGACCAGCATACAGTCGCTGATCACCAGACTGGAGGAGGTCCGCGCACAGGCATCCCGTGGCCGCAATCTGGTGGAAGGGACGACCGTCGTGCTGGCAGGCCCGCCAAACGCCGGCAAGTCGAGCCTGCTCAACGCCCTGTCCGGCATGGACAGCGCGATCGTGACCGATGTACCTGGTACCACCCGGGACGTGTTGCGCGAGTCCGTGCTCCTGGACGGTGTTCCGATCACGCTGCTGGATACCGCTGGGTTGCGGGAGACCGTGGACCCCATTGAGCAGGAAGGCGTGCGTCGCAGTGAATCCCTGCTGGCACGTGCTGACCATGTACTGGTGGTGGTGGATGTGCTGAATCCCGGACAGCTCCGGCAGACCCTGGCGACTCTCCCGGAGACGGCCGCCCCGCGTACCACGCTGGTCTGGAACAAGGCCGATCTGCTCGCGGGCGATTCGCCGCGTTCCCCGGTTACAGAGTGGCCGGCCGTGTGGGTGTCTGCGCGCACGGGCGAGGGACTGGAGAACCTGCGGGCCCGTTTGCGCAACTGCGTAACCGGCGCAGCCCCGGCGGATCATGTGTTCAGCGCCCGCGCCCGGCACGTGGAGGCGCTGGATGCTGCATTACAGTGCCTGCAGAATGCGGCGCAGGCTGCAGCGGCCGGTGCGGGACTGGAGATGGTTTCGGAAGATCTCCGGGTTGCCCATGATCAACTCGGCAGAATTACGGGAACGGTGACCAGCGACGATTTGCTAGGCGAAATATTTGCCGGATTCTGCATCGGGAAATAGCGTCCCAACTGATGATTTTCTATACTGTGCGGCCTTTTTTGCGAGCAGCGGCGTACAGGCGAGCCCATGAAATCACATCCATACGACGTGATCGTCGTCGGCGGCGGTCATGCCGGCACCGAGGCGGCGCTGGCGTCTGCGCGCATGGGGCGTTCCACCCTGCTGTTGACGCATAATATCGACACCATCGGCCAGATGTCCTGCAATCCGGCCATTGGCGGTATCGGGAAAAGCCACCTGGTGCGGGAAGTGGACGCACTGGGTGGGGCGATGGCTCGGGCCACCGACCAGGCCGGCATCCAGTTCCGGGTGTTGAACGCCGGCAAGGGGCCTGCTGTGCGCGCCACCCGGGCGCAGGCCGATCGCGTGTTGTATCGCCAGGCGATCCGGCGCGTCGTGGAGCAACAGGAAAACCTGCGGATTTTTCAGCAGCCGGTGGATGATCTGCTGGTTGAGCAGGGCCGCGTTGCCGGCGTGCGCACTGCCAGTGGCATCGAGTTTCGTGCGATCAGTGTTGTCCTGGCCACCGGTACATTTCTCGGCGGCCGCATTCACATCGGGCTGGAACAGTCTGCCGGCGGGCGCGCTGGTGATCCGCCCTCGATACCGCTGGCGGATCGACTGCGGGAATTGAACCTGCGCGTCGGACGTCTGAAAACCGGCACCCCGCCCCGCATCGATGCGCGATCGGTGGATTTTTCCGTTATGGAACGCCAGCCCGGCGACACCCCGACGCCGTGGATTTCTTTCCTCGGCAATGCCGAGATGCATCCTCGCCAGGTACCCTGCCATATCACGCACACGACACCGGAAACGCATGACATCATCCGCGCGAATCTGGATCAGTCACCGATGTTCACCGGGGTGATCGAGGGCACCGGGCCGCGTTACTGCCCTTCCATCGAGGATAAGGTGCATCGTTTCGCAGAGCGGGACAGTCACCAGATCTTTGTTGAGCCGGAAGGACTGACTTCCACGGAGCTTTATCCCAATGGCATCTCGACCAGTCTGCCCTTTGCCGTGCAGGAGGCGCTGGTGCGGACCATCTGCGGCTTTGAGCAGGCCCATCTGACCCGGCCGGGTTATGCCATCGAGTACGATTACTTTGATCCGCGCGACCTGCAGGCGAGCCTGGAAACGCGTGCCATCGCGGGCTTGTTCTTTGCCGGCCAGATCAATGGCACCACCGGTTATGAAGAAGCTGCCGCGCAGGGGCTGCTGGCGGGCGTCAACGCGGCCCGTCGGGCCAGCGAGGAATCTGCCTGGGTGCCGGCGCGTCATGAGTCCTATATCGGCGTGATGGTGGATGATCTCATCACCCATGGCACGCGCGAACCGTATCGCATGTTCACTTCCCGCGCGGAGTATCGATTGCAGCTGCGCGAGGACAATGCCGATCTGCGTCTGACCAGTGTGGGCCGATCGCTGGGGCTGGTGGACGACGTGCGCTGGCAGGTGTTTGAGACGCGCCATCAGGCCATCGAACGGGAATCGGCCTGGCTGCATGGCACGCACGTTGGACCATCCTCACAACGTGCCGCGGAACTCGGAAATCTACTGGAGCAGCCGCTCACGCGGGACCAGTCCCTGTTTGATCTGCTGCGTCGCCCGGGTGTGCAGGTGGCACACCTGTATCGGGCCATGGATCGCACGGCACCAGCCGAGGACATTGGTCAACAACTGGAAGTCCAGGCCCGCTACAGCGGGTACATCGAGCGCCAGCAGGCTGAAATTCAGCGTCTGCAGGAACACGAGCAGTTGCGCATTCCGGACGATCTTTCCTACCAGTCGGTAAGCGGCCTCAGTGCAGAAGCAATCCAGAAACTCGAGGAAACCCGACCCCTCACGCTGGGTCAGGCACGGCGTATTCCCGGCATGACACCGGCGGCCTTGTCCTTATTGCTGGTCCATCTGCGGCGAGGCGGCCACCGGCTCGGGCAGACCGGCTGATGAAACAGAGCCGGGAGGCGGCACGGATCCAGGCGTTCTGTGCCGCACGGGGTTTGTCGCTGGAGGCTGCCCAGATTCAGCAACTGTGTGCCTACACCGAGCAACTGGAGCGATGGAATCAGCGCATCAATCTGGTGTCGTGCCGCGATCGCCACGAATTGCTGGAGCGCCATGTGCTCGATGCGTTATCGGTGGCGCCCTACCTGCAGGCAGAGCAGGTGCTCGATGCAGGAAGCGGAGCCGGGCTGCCGGGCATCCCGCTGGCCATCGCCCTACCTTCGGTGCAGTTTCATCTGGTGGACAGCATCACCAAGAAGGCAGCCTTTCTCCGCAGTGTGTGCAGTGAACTGCAGTTGGGCAATGTTATGATCCACAACTGTCGTCTGCACGCACTGGCCGGAACCCTGCAGGTGGATTGTCTGGTCTCCCGTGCGTTCGGGCCACTCCATAACCTGCTGCAGGAAAGTCAAGCTGTACTCAGCAATGGCGCCACCCTGCTGTTGATGAAGGGCCGCTCGCTGGATGGTGAGCGCGGGCAGATTCAGCCACCTTTTCGCGAGGTGGCCACCCATGACCTTTCCGCCGCGGACACGCCGGGGCAAAGTGTTTTGTTGCAACTTGTGATGGACGGGCCGCAATGAGCCGAGTGATTGCGTTAATCAACCAGAAAGGTGGTGTGGGCAAGACCACGACCGCTGTGAACCTTTCCGCTTCCCTCGCGGCGACCCGCCGGCGGGTGCTGCTGATCGACATGGATCCGCAGGGCAATGCCACCATGGGCAGCGGCGTTGAGAAGAATGATCTCGAGCACTCCGTCTACGACGCATTGGTCGGGCACGCGGAACTGCCGCAGGTGGTGCGACGTAATCTGGAGGCCGGCTATGACTTACTGCCCGCCAATGGTGATCTGACTGCTGCGGAAGTCGAGTTGCTCGGGATGAGCATGAAGGAATACCGGCTGCGCTACCTGTTGGCCCACGTTCGTAAGGAATACGACTACATCCTGATCGACTGTCCGCCCGCTCTCAACATGCTGACCGTAAACGCGATGGCGGCCGCCGGCAGTGTGATGATCCCGGTGCAATGTGAATACTATGCGCTGGAAGGCCTGGCTGCCCTGCTCAACACCGTGCAGCAGGTCCGGCAGACCATCAATGAAGATCTGCGGGTCGAGGGACTCCTGCGCACCATGTACGACGGCCGTAACAGCCTCTCCCGCGATGTGTCCGCACAACTGCAGCAGCATTTCGGTGAGCAGATGTTCCGGACGCTGATTCCCCGCAATGTCCGTCTTGCCGAAGCACCCAGCCATGGCATGCCGGTCATTCAGTACGACCGTGCTTCGAAAGGCTCGATTGCGTATCTTGCGCTGGCCGGCGAGCTGCTGCGCCGTGCCGACAAGGAGGCTGACCTGGCCCGTGCGGCAGAGGTGGCGGCATGAATGCCAAGAAGCGCGGCCTGGGACGCGGTCTGGACGCTCTGCTCGGTGCCTCCGCACCGCCGCTGGCTGGCGCCGAAACGCCGGTGCGGCTGGATGCCGGCATGCCCGTGGAGCGTGCCGCTCAGTCCGCCGTGACCGAAGGGCTGGTGCAGTTGCCGGTGGAATTCATCCGACGTGGTCAGTACCAACCGCGCCGGCATTTTGAGCCGGGGGCCCTCGAAAGCCTGGCCAACTCCATTCGTGCTCAGGGCATCATGCAGCCTTTGGTGGTGCGCCGGTTGGCTGGTGCGGCAGACGCGTATGAACTGATTGCCGGTGAGCGTCGCTGGCGCGCCAGCCAGCAGATTGGTCTGGACCGGGTGCCCTGTATCATCCGCGAGATCGACGACCAGACTGCGCTGGCGATGGCGTTGGTGGAGAACCTGCAACGTGAGGATCTGAATCCCATTGAGGAGGCCACGGCCCTGCAGCGCCTGCAGGAGGAGTTTGATTTGACCCACGAGGCCGTCGCGGAAGCGGTCGGTCGTTCGCGTACCGCGGTCACGAATTCCCTTCGCTTGTTGCGCCTGGAGCCGGAAGTCTGCCGATTGCTGGAGACCGGTGAGCTGGAGATGGGGCATGCCCGTGCCCTGCTGGCCATCGAGGGGAAACAACAGAGCGCAGTCGCCCGGGAGACGGTGGAACGCGGATTGACTGTGCGCCAGGTGGAAGAGCTGGTCCGTTTGAAGACCGGAGGCGCGCGCAGGAAAAAGACCGCCGGCAGCCCGCGGGACCCCGATGTGGTGCGCCTGGAAGAGCGGATTGCTGAACAGACCGGCCTGCCGGCCATGGTGCAGCAGGGCGGTGGTGGCGGCGGAAAACTGGTGTTCCGGTACTCCCGCGCCGAGGAATTGGATGGCCTGTTGGCGCGGCTGGGCGTCAAAGAGATCGATAATTAGTCATTATCGTCTAGAATGCGAACACGATCGGACAGGACGGGCGGACTTTTCCTTTCTTGTTATTGAAGGGGCGGGGCCATCCTCTATATACTTTGCGCCGCGCTGAGGTACGGCCTTGATGGCCTGCTCTGAGTCTGCAACCGAATGACAGTGAGCGTACGCATGCATTTCCGGAGCTTTTCCGAGCCTGCCACGCCGCAGACCGGGAACCGCATATCCCGCCCGCCGGCGATTCGGTTGGTATGGTTCCAGATGCTGTTAGGCTTGCTGACCAGCATTGTTGCGTTCGGAATGGGCGGAGAAACGGCGCTGGCATCTGCTCTGGCCGGAACCGCGGCAGCGGTGCTGCCGAACCTGGTGTTTGTCTGGATTGTGTTCCGCCACAGCGGAGCGCGCGCAGCCAAACGGGTGGTCGGAGACTTGTACCTCGCAGAGGCCTGCAAGTTTCTGCTGACGGTCGGCATTTTCGCCGCCGTGTTTGCCGGCTTAAGGCCGCTGGCAGCGGGCTGGGTTTTCGCAGCCTACATGCTGGCCCTGAGTGCTTACTGGTTCGGGCCCTGGTTGTTGGGGCGTCCCGGCAGGAAGAAGACGGCGATTTGCGAACAGACCCAATAACGGGTCCGTGGACAGGAGATCGGAAAGGACATGGCAGGCGCGAGCAGCGGCGAGTACATCAAGCACCACCTGACCAACCTGACGTATGGCCGTCATCCGGATGGTACCTGGGGTTTGGCGCATTCGGCGCAGGAAGCAACCGAAATGGGCTTCTGGGCCGTTCATCTGGATACACTGGGCTGGTCCTTTTTTCTGGGCGCCCTGTTCTGCTACCTGTTTTTCCGTGCCGCGAAGTCTGCGACGGTGGAAACACCGGGCAAATTGCAGAATTTTGTTGAAGTCATCATTGAGTTCGTCGATACCAGCGTGAAAGACGCCTTTCATGGTCGGAATGCCCTGGTTGCCCCGTTGGCGCTGACCATCTTTGTGTGGATTTTCCTGATGAACCTGATGGATCTGATCCCGGTAGACTGGGTTCCCGGGCTGTTCTATCTGCTGGGTGTCGAGTACATGAAGATCGTACCGACCACTGACCCGAACGCGACGCTGGGCATGTCGATCTCTGTCTTCATTCTCATTATTTATTACAGTATCAAGGTGAAAGGGGTCGGCGGATTCGTGGGTGAGCTGACACTGCAGCCCTTCGGTAAGTGGATGATCCCCTTCAACCTGCTGCTGGAAGGGGTGGCACTCATCGCCAAGCCGATCTCGCTCGGATTGCGTCTGTTCGGCAATATGTACGCCGGCGAGCTGATCTTTATATTGATTGCCCTGTTACCCTTCTGGGCACAGTGGCTGCTGCAGGTGCCGTGGGCGATTTTCCACATCCTTGTGATCACCCTGCAGGCATTTATTTTTATGATGCTGACGATCGTGTACCTGAGCATGGCGCACGAGGATCACTAGTCAGTATCAAAAGGTTCGGGCTGTAACGGCCTTTGTTCGGAAAGACGGAAAAAACCAGGAGCAAACATGGAAACTGTAGTTGGATTGACGGCGATTGCCGTAGGGCTGCTGATCGGCGGCGGCGCGTTTGGTACGGCGATCGGCTTCGGTCTGCTGGGCGGCAAGTTTCTGGAGGGCGCCGCGCGCCAGCCGGAGATGGTGCCCATGCTGCAGACCAAGATGTTCATTGTTGCCGGTTTGCTCGACGCCGTTCCGATGATCGGTGTGGGTATCGCGCTCTTCTTCACCTTTGCGAATCCGTTCATCGGTCTGCTTGGTTGATTGCAGCTGACCCGACGGGAGGCAAGCCATGAATTTGAACCTGACCCTGATTGGACAGTCGATCGGTTTCATCGTCTTCGTGATGTTCTGCATGAAGTACGTATGGCCGCCGGTGACGGCTGCCCTGCGAGAGCGCCAGGAACGCATTGCGGGCGGGCTGGAAGCGTCCCGCCGCGCGGAGCGTGATCTGGAACTGGCCCAGGAGAAAGTCACGGAGCAGTTACGCCAGGCCAAGGCTGAAGCGGCGGAAATTGTTGAACAGGCAAATCGTCGCGCCAACCAGATGGTCGAGGAAGCCAAGTCACAGGCCGTGACCGAGGCGGAAAAAGTAAAGGCTGCCGCGAAGAGCGAAATCGAGCAGGAAATGAACCGGGCCCGTGAAGAATTACGGGGACAGGTTGCAGCGCTGGTGGTGGCTGGTGCTTCCAAGGTACTCGAAGACAGCGTTGATGCGCAGGCGCATGGCGCTTACCTCGACAAGCTCGCGGCCGGGCTCTGAGGAATCTTAGGCAATGGCGGAAAACCTGACTCTGGCCCGGCCCTATGCGCGTGCGGCCTTTGAATTTGCCCTCGCCGGGCACGGACTGGACTCCTGGTCCGGCAAGCTGGCCCTGTTTGCCGGCTTGATGGGCGAGCCGGCAATCCGTTCCGCCTGTCGTTCTCCGGAGGCGTCCTCGGAACGCCGTGCCGACATGCTGTTGGAGTTGACCGGGGACACCTCCGATGAGGCGATGCGGAATTTTGTACAGCTCCTGTCGATGAACGGGCGTCTGGAATTGCTGCCTGAAATCCACGAAGTGTTCGAGCATTTCCGGGCGGAGCACAACCAGACCGTCCAGGTCCGCGCGGTATCCGCCTATCCACTTTCTCAGGAGCAGATGGGGGTATTGCAGCGCAAGCTGGAAGATCGTTTGCAGCGCAAAGTGCAGATTGAAGCCGAGGTCGACCAATCCCTGATCGGCGGCGTATTAATCCATGCGGGCGACAAGGTGATTGACGGCACGATCCGTGGGCGCCTGAATCGGCTCGGCGAATCCATTCTCAATTAAATTGTTTTTATAGGCTCAGACCATGCAGCAACTGAACCCTTCCGAGATCAGCGACATCATTCGTCAGCGGATTGAAAAGCTGAACATTGGTAACGAGGCACGCACTGAAGGCACCATTGTCAGCCTTAGCGACGGCATCGTTCGCATTCACGGCCTGGCCGATGCCATGTATGGTGAAATGATCGAGTTCGCCGGTGGTGTGTACGGCCTGGCGCTGAACCTCGAGCAGGACTCTGTCGGTGCGGTCGTGCTCGGCGATTACCTCGGTCTGGCAGAGGGCCAGAAGGCTCGCTGTACCGGGCGGGTTCTGGAAGTGCCTGTCGGTCCGGCGTTGCTGGGCCGCGTGGTGGACGCGCTGGGTAATCCGATTGACGGCAAGGGCGACATCGCTGCGGATGGATCCGCGCCCGTGGAACAGGTGGCGCCGGGCGTGATCTGGCGGAAGTCGGTTGACCAGCCGGTGCAAACCGGTCTGAAGTCGATCGACGCCATGGTGCCGATCGGTCGTGGACAGCGGGAACTGATTATCGGCGATCGCCAGACCGGTAAGACAGCGGTCGCCATTGACGCGATCATCAATCAGAAAGGTACCGGCGTAAAATGTATCTACGTTGCCGTGGGCCAGAAGCAGTCCTCCATTGCTGCCGTGGTGCGCAAGCTTGAAGAGCATGGCGCGATGGACCACACGATCATTGTTGCGGCCGCAGCAGCAGACCCTGCCTCCACGCAATTCCTGGCGCCGTACACCGGCTGCACCATGGGTGAGTACTTCCGCGATCGTGGGGAAGACGCGCTCATCATTTATGACGACCTCACCAAACAGGCCTGGGCGTATCGCCAGATTTCACTCCTGCTGCGCCGTCCGCCGGGTCGGGAAGCCTACCCCGGTGACGTGTTTTACCTCCACTCCCGTTTGCTGGAGCGCGCGGCCCGGGTTAACGAGGAGTACGTCGAAAAGTTCACCGATGGTGAAGTGAAGGGAAAAACTGGCTCACTGACCGCACTGCCGATCATTGAAACGCAGGCGGGCGACGTATCCGCTTTCGTACCAACCAATGTGATCTCCATTACCGATGGTCAGATCTTCCTGGAGACGGACCTTTTCAACTCCGGGATCCGCCCGGCGATCAACGCGGGTCTGTCCGTATCCCGGGTGGGTGGCGCAGCGCAGACCAAGATCATCAAGAAGCTGGGTGGTGGTGTCCGCCTGGCACTGGCGCAATATCGAGAACTAGCCGCCTTCGCGCAGTTCGCATCCGACCTGGATGAGGCGACCCGCAAGCAGTTGGAACATGGTCAGCGCGTCACAGAGTTGATGAAACAGAAGCAGTATTCTCCGCTGAGTGTCGCTGAGATGGGCCTCAGCCTGTACGCCGCGAATGAAGGATATCTGGAAGACATCGATGTGACCAAGGTGGTTGATTTCGAGACCGCCCTGCTCGCCTACGCCAATTCAGAACATAAAGCCCTGCTCGATGAGGTGAACAACTCCTGCGATTACAACGACGAAATCGCAGAAAAGTTCAAGAACCTGCTGACCGAGTTCAAGGCAAAGCAGACCTGGTAAGCCTTCGGCGCGTAACCCAGCGATAGGAACGACTCATGTCCGGTGCGAAAGAAGTTCGCGGCAAGATTGCCTCGATCAAGAACACGCAGAAAATTACCAGCGCCATGGAGCTGGTGGCCGCCAGCAAGATGCGCAAGGCACAGATGCGTATGTCAGCGGGCCGTCCATATGCGGATCGGATTCGGTCTGTGATCGGGCACCTCGCCAACGCCAATCCCGAATATGAACACCTGTTCCTGCAGTCCGGCGACGTCAAAAAAGTTGGTTTTGTGCTGGTTTCCACAGACCGGGGTCTGTGCGGTGGCCTGAACATAAACCTGTTCAAGGCATTGATCCGCAAAATGAAGGAATACAAGGATGCGGGCGTCGAGAGCGAACTTTCCGTGATAGGCGGCAAGGGCGTGTCCTTCTTCAGGACCGTGGGCGGTAACATTCAGGCCGTGATGACCCAGCTCGGTGATGAGCCGGTCCTCAATGACCTGGTCGGCGGGATCAAGATCATGCTGGATCATTTCGAGTCGGGCGAGATTCAGCGCCTGTACGTGGTATCGAACCGCTTCGTGAACACCATGACCCAGTCACCCACGGTAGAACAGTTACTGCCGCTGGTCCCGGAAGACAATGACGACCTCGCCCACCACTGGGATTATCTGTACGAACCGGAAGCGAAGCCAATTATTGATGGCCTGATGGTTCGCTACGTGGAGTCCGTTGTGTACCAGGCCGTGGTCGAAAACAATGCCTGTGAGCAGGCGGCGCGGATGATTGCGATGAAGAGCGCGACAGACAATGCCGGCGATCTCATCGATGAGTTGCAGTTGGTCTACAACAAGGCGCGTCAGGCTGCCATTACCCAGGAAATTTCCGAGAT
>JBFKXW010000012.1:0-18841 GCA_041637915.1 Pseudomonadales bacterium
GTTGCCCGCCTTCGCTGAACGATGGCGGCAGGGAATCATCAAACGGACCCGGCTCATCGGCATGGATGACCTGCTCGGCGGTGTACCCGGTGGGCTGGGTGTCGCCGTCATAGGAGTTGTTCGTCCAGCCCACAGTCCCTTCATTGCCGCCATATTCCGGCGGACCGTACATGCCGTTCATGGTGTCCAGATAGGCAGCGTTCACCAGACGGGTGACCAGCGGGTTGTCCGGATCGCGCAGAATCAAATCTCGCGCAGGTTCCGGGGCCGCTGAAAAACCTGACACACCGAACTGCTGTGCGCGCTCATTCAGCGCTGCCAGCCCTTCGCGATAAATCTGTTGCAAACCGATCACCGGCCCATTGAACTCCAGCTCGGCGCGACCCTGGGAGCCTTCCAGAAACAATCGCCAGCCGGTCTCCTCGTAAGAATCCAGCGGCAGAAACTCCAGGAAGTTGTTCTCCGGCTGGCCGCCGCGATCTGAAAAGGGGCCGCCGGCGTAGATAAACGGTGGATCCGACTGGAAGGCACCCAGAAAGGCATCGATAAAACGTGCGCAATTGGCCGCACTGGCACCAGGGTCCTGATCTGCCGGAATGATGCGATCCACAAGCGCTGCCAGCGTCTCCCGTTCAGCGGGCTCCAGGAAGGATGGGATCGGTGTCGGCGCGGCAGCCGCATTGCGGAGATCAAAAGGCAGGACAGCGGAAAGCAATACGCCGGCCCCCCCCTGCAAGACGACGCGTCGCGATATGGGCGTGGACAGCATGGAGCGTGGCCTGGGCATCGACACCACCTGATCAGGAAACAGACACCCGAATCAGATTAGCAGAGCGAATGCGGCGGGACATCGCAAAATTATAGATGTGGCGTTTGCGAGAACCAGCCGGGGGATTCACTGCGATCCAGCGGCATACTCCAATTCCACACTTTCTCCATCCGGCGCATCCCCCACGGCATGCTTGAGTTGTCGGACCATCCCGGCCGCATCGGCGCCAGTGGGATGGGTACAACTGATCTGCCCGCGCACCAGGTGAAGCCGGGCAGACGTGCCCAGGATGGCAAACAGGTTGGCCATCAGCTGGATCAGTAGCGGCAGCCGGATCACACTGCCGATCCGGCCGGATTTCCTGGGCATGTAGAAGAACAGCCCGGGGGCTTCCGTAAACAGAATTGCCCGATCGGCCATTGACTTACGCAATATGTTGGCAAGTCCCATGCGTGCATCAGCCAGCACGCCATCTTCTTGCAGCTCGGCCCAACAGGCATCCGTGCCACGCAGCTGGATCACGCCAAGTTCCAGGCAGGTGCGCGCCTGCGCCGCGTCCTGGAGCAGGCCGGAAAGCAGGTGCTGCCCGGCAGCCTCATTCCAGCACTTGGTGTCCGCATCCAGCCAGCGGGACTTCCCCGTGTCCGGGTCTTTCTCCTCCGGATCAAACGGCAGCGTCGCTTCGCGTGGCGCTTGCAACTCCGCTTCCAGCCAGCCCGCCATGGAGCGCAGGCGCATGCGTTCCAGGGGGCTTAGCTTGCGGGGCTTCGGATCGATCAGGCACAGCGTACCGAGCGGCAGGCCATCCAGTGAATGGACCGGAATGCCAGCGTAGAAGCGGATGTAGGGCGGGCCGGTGACCAGTGGATTGTCGCGGAAGCGTTCGTCTTCGCGCGCATCCTGGATCTGAAAAATCTCCTTGCTGAGGATCGCGTGAGCGCAAAAGGAAATATCGCGGTCCGTCTCGGACCCGGCAATGCCCTCCGCCGACTTGAACCACTGACGGTTTTGGTCAATCAGGGTTACCAGTACGATTTCCACCCCAAAGCACTCCTTGGCAACCTCGGTGATGGCATCAAAACGACGTTCCGCCGGCGCATTCACGTGCCCCAGTGCGTCCAACGCCGCCTGCCGGGCCGCTTCTTCTGGATGGAGCGGTGGCGCACAGTATTTGGGAGATTGGGATGGATGATCAGGCATGAGATTTGGCCATGAACGTGAGCGAGTGGACAGCCACTGCACATTTACACAGCGGGAACTGTTGCTGGCGCCATTCTCGCACAGCAACCCTTGCGCTTTGAATCAAAGCTCGTTGTCGCTGCGAATGCGGTCATCCGCGCGGCGGGACAACTCGATCGCCATGCGCAGGCATTCATTCATCAGGTGATTCTCGGTTTCCGAGTTCACCTCACCACGGGCGATGTAGGCCGCGAACATTCGCGAGGCTGCCGCGAAAACGGTCGCTTCAGAGCGCGCCAGGCTGACCGACGCGCGCGGGTCGGCCTGTTCGGCATATTCATCGGTCATGGCTTGTCTCCTTCATTCCTGTGCTGGGTTCATATTGCGCGAGCCTGCTGCACCACGGCACTGCCGCCAGGTCCTCACCGTCAGTCAACGGAGAGCCGGGCGAGCCCGGGCCGGATGGCGGCCGTTCAATAATGTGGCGGCGGCGCATCCCCCTGTTCATCCTGCAACAGATCACGCAGTTCGCGGTACTCTTCCACCAATTTTTTCAGGACACCCTCCAGGTGGGTGATCCGCTGATGCTGATCCCGCACCACGTCGTCGAGCTTGGCATGGGCATCCTCCAGGAATGCCAGCTTGAGCTCCAACGCCTCCAACTGAGTGGCATCGCTCATTGCGCTGAATAGATACGCCAGGGGCAGGCGCCGTACGTGTGGCCCGGCAGTTCCGGTTCAACCCGCTCGACGTGCCTGAAACCGGCAGCCTCCATGGCCTGCCGGCAATCCTCCTGCGTGCGGAACAGGCGGTTCTCCATCCGCGCACCCACCAGCAGGCCGAGCGCCCGGGCACCCCAGCGACCCAGCTCTCCTTCGGAGAGCAGCTCCAGCGGCCAGTCATCCAGCAGATACTCGTGGTCCTGTGCCTGCGCCAGCAAGGCCCGCACCGTGCGCCAGGCCTGCGCTTTCTCAGACATCCCCAGGTAGGGAATCAGCCCCTCGGTAATGACCAGCAGACGCTCGCCCTGATCGATTTCCACCGGGATGCCGCCCTCCACCAGAATGTCGCCATCCGCAAGGAAATAGTTGTTCGGCAGTCCCTGCGGGAGGCGTTTCCGCTTTGCATCCACCATGTGCGGCAGGTCGAACTCGTAATAGCGGATCGCCGGGTGCATGCGACTGATGGCCAGACCACGACTCGACAGGCCCGCCGCAATCTCCACCACGACATCCGGGCGGAATGCCTCCAGGCAACGGTCGAACGTATGGTGGCGCGCGGCGATAAAGGTCTCCCACTCTCGCAGGGTTTCCGGCAGGAGACGGGCAAACGGTTTCTTGCCAAGCCGCAGGCCGTGATACATCACCTGCCCCAGTGGCGTGGCAAAGCGATTCGCCTCCGGAAAGCCGTTCTCCACCCACACCTGCGCGGTGTAGTAGGCGGTCGGCGCAATCCGCGGATTGCCCTTCACAGCTTTCGATCCCGCGCCTCTCGGCGGGCCTTCAATTCAAGCACCTGTCGCTTCATGAGGTACTGGATCAGGATTTCCTGATCACTCTCCAGAATGTGCTCGAATTCCACCCGCACCATACGATCGAGCAGCGCCTGCGGGTTGCTCATGGGCTTGCAGGACACCACGGCCCCGACACTGCGCACCGCGCGAAACGGCGCCGGGAGGTTGAACTGCAACAGCAGCAGGTCGCCGTGGGAATAATGCTCCGCAACGGGTATGGCAGCCCCACACCCACTGATATCGACCTGCCGGATTTCATACTCGCGCGTCATGTCCATCCGGCTGCTTTTCGCCAGTGAGTGATGCACGAAATCGATCTTGCGATTCAATAGTTCCAGGATCCTGTACAGGTCCGGGTGCTTGGATTGTGCCTGTATCAGCAGCCGGGCCAGTTCCTTCTCCACGCCATCGAGTTCCTCTCCCCGGCCGAGCAGCATCTCCGGCTCCTCCAGCTCTTCCTCGGTCAGCGCCCGGTAGCCGATTTCAATGGTGTCCTGAATGCGGAAATAACGTCTTCTTTCGCGATCCATCGGTTACCTCCGATCAGAAAATCTCATCCGGACGCAGCGAGTTCGCCGGAGCCGTATATTCACGCAACTGCTTGTAAAGTTCCGGGTCGATCTTTTCGATCTCCGGCAGCACATCCTTGGATTCCTTGTCGAGCCCCTGCTGCACGACAATTTCCACGCGCCGGTTGATTGCGCGGGAAAGCGCGTCCTGGTTCGCAACCAGCGGTCTGGTCTCGGCGTAGCCGGTGACATGGAAACGGAACGGGTTCAGCTCGCCGGAGGACATCAGTTCAAGCGCCACCGAGGAGGCACGCGCTGACGAAAGATCCCAGTTGGAACGGAACCGCGCCGTGCGAATGGGCAGGTCATCGGTATGGCCCTCCACCGAAATAGCCCCCGGCGTACTGATCAGCGACCCACGAATCTTGGCCATGATCGGGATGAACTCCGGCATCAACTCTGCGGAGCCACTGGGGAATGAACCGTTCTCCTTGATGCGGATGATGATCTTGCGGCCGTGGCTCTCCACCTCGACCTGCCCCTGGTTGATTTCCTCGGCGAGCGCGGTGGCCACGTCCTGCGCGTCCTGCTCGGTTTCCTTGATCAGTTCCTCCAATTTGTCGAGCACGACCACCTGCGCCGAGGACTCTGGCTCCTCCTCGCTGGCATTGTCCTCGCACATCACATCCAGGTTGACCTTCTCAGTGTCCGTGGTCGACTGACGCACCTCGTTGATGGGGGTGGGCTGCGGTGCGCCGGGGCTGAAATTCTGCAGGATGGCACTGGTGCCCTTGGGAATGGCATCGGCCACGATCTTCGCCTGCACGCCAAATGCACTGGCCATGTGACCGGCCAGTTGCTTGTACTTCAACACATCCAGCTGGGAGAACGACAGGATCAGCACGAAAAAGCACATCAGCAGCGACATGAGGTCGGCAAAGGTCATGACCCAGGCTGGAATCCCGGCCGGGCATTCGGGACACTCTTCTTCTTCAGCTGCCATGGTGCGCTACCCTGCCCGGGCGCCGCCGCGGCGCACCCCTCTCCGATTCAGACAGGGTGCGGCCGGAGCAGTTCACGGGCGGTCTATTCCTCCTCCTCACCGCGCTGGGAGGGCGGCAGGTAGGTTTTCAGCATGGACTTGATCACGCGCGGATTCTGACCCGCCTGGATCGCCAGCAGGGCATCGATAATCATGGAACGGATCATCGCCTCTTCGCCGCTGCGCAGGGCCAGCTTATCGGCCAACGGCAACGCGATCATGGTAGCAAGCATCGCCCCATAGAGCGTGGTCAGCAGCGCCACCGCCATCGCCGGACCGATCGACTTCGGGTCGTCCATCGCCGAGAGCATCTGCACCAGGCCAATGAGCGTTCCGATCATGCCCATGGCCGGTCCGACATCGCCCAGCGCCAGAAAAATGGACTTGCCCTGGTCATGCCGTTCGACGGTTTTCTTCATATCCTTGGTGAGCATTTCGCGCACGACTTCCGGATCGTGCCCATCCACCAGCAACTGGATGCCCTGCTCCAGGAATGGCTCACTGACTTCCTTGCCCTCCAGCGACAACAGGCCGCCTTTCCGGGCCGCATCTGCCAGTTCAGCGATTTCCTCGATGAGGGCCTCCGGATCGGAGGCCTTGAACATGAAGGCCTTGGCGGCAATTTTGGCTGCGCCGAGAAACTGTCCAAGGCTGTATTTCATCAACACCACGAACAGCGATCCGCCGAATACGATCAGGATCGAAGGCGGGTTGACGAACAACAGAATGGAACCGCCCATCATCATGGCCATAGCCACGATGGCAAACGCGCCGGCAATTCCGATTAAGGTCGCCAGATCCATGGCGGTCTCAGTTTCCCCTGTTTACCAGCATTGCATCGGCCAGATTCGGCCTGACTTGAGACAGAGTCTAGCCGCGTTTTCAGGGCCTGTGGTCAGCCGCCTATCCAACGCGGGCGAGATCGTCCTGCTGGTGTACCGATGGCCGGAGCGCCTGCACGGACCCGGATCCCCGCGCCGGGCTCCCCATCAATCGCAATGCGGCCTCGGCTGCCTCCGGCGGCAGGAGCCAGTGGCCCATCTTGCGGCGCGGCCGGGGGGTTTTTCCGTACAGAATGACCCGCCCCCCGACCTGCGCCTCCCAGGCGCGCGCCACTTCCTCATCGGTACAGCCATGCTGTGGATAGAGGTTCAGCATGACACCCGGACGCTCCTGAACCGGCGCCGGCAGAGACAGCCCGCACACGGCCCGCACGTGCAGTTCAAACTGGTCGTGACTGCAACTGAATTGCGTGACGTGCCCGCTGTTATGGACGCGAGGGGCAATCTCATTGACCAGCACCCGGTCGTCCTCGGTCAGGAAGAACTCCACCGTCAGGACACCACAATAGGACAATGCGTCCGCGATCCGGTGCCAGTAACCGGCACTTTCCTCGCGCAGCGTGTCAGACAACGCAGCCGGCATGTCCGAGCGGTGCAACTGCCCCTCGCGGTGCAGGTTGGCGGCCGGTGGGAACAGTTGCTTGCCGCCCTCGGTATCCACCGCCCCGATCACGGAGAACTCACGAATCCCGGGCACCCAGGCCTCCAGCACACACGGCGCACGGCCCAATGCTTCCCATGCATCCGCCAGTGCTTCCGGGCTGTCGGCCCGCACCTGCCCCTGCCCATCGTAGCCGCCCCGACGACGCTTGAGCAGCACCGGGAATGATTCCGCAGCGGCCGCCGCACGCACCGCGGAAGGCTTGTCGATACTGCGAAAGGCGGTCTGGGGAATCTCCAGTCCCTGCAGGAAAATCCGCTGCTCGAGACGGTCCTGGATTCGCGCCACCGCCTGCGGATCCGGCGCCACGCGCACCCGCCGGGACAGTTCCAGCAAAGACTCCAGCGGCACGTGCTCGTGGTCGATCGTTACTGCCGTACAGCCGCGGGCGAATTCAAGCAGACGCTCGATGTCATCCAGAGGCGCCTCCACGAACTGATCACAGGCGAACCGGGCCGGCACATCCGCCGCCGGGCTCAGCACCTTGGTCAGCACACCCACCTCCCGGGCGGCATGGCACATCAGCATGGCGAGCTGCCCACCGCCCAGAATGCCCAGTGTCGCGTTCATGGCAGGTTTTCCGCAGCAACCCGCTCGGTCTGCTCAGCACGAAAGGCAACCAGCTTTGCGCGCAGGCCCGCGTCCTGCAGCGCCAGAATGGACACCGCACTCAGCGCAGCGTTGGCCGCGCCCGGCGTACCGATCGCCAGGGTCGGCACCGGCACCCCCTTGGGCATCTGCACGATGGACAGGAGGGCATCGATACCGCGCAGCATGGACGTCGGCCGGCCGACTGGCACACCCAGCACCGGCAGGGTGGTCAGCGACGCCATCATACCGGGCAGGTGCGCCGCACCGCCGGCCCCGGCGATGATCACCTGCAGGCCGCGATCAGCGGCTTCCTCCCCATAAGTGACCAGTTTCCTGGGTGTGCGGTGGGCAGACACCACCTCGTTCTCATGCGGTACGGCAAAACGCGCCAGCATCTCACTGGCTGCCTCCATAATGTCCCAGTCCGAACGACTGCCCATGACGATGCCAACCAGTGGCTTTGCCTGTGAATCGGTCACTGCTTGTTACTACCCCGTGATCATCAAGCTGGCAGCCCCGAAGAAAAGTGGGATTCCCAGCGCAACATTGAAGGGGAATGTTACACCCATGGACAACGATGTGCCGATTTCACTGTTTGCATCCGGTACCGCCACCTGCATTGCCGCTGGCACTACGATGTAGGAGGCACTCGCCGCGAGGACCGCAAACAGGGTTGCATCTGCCACACCGACACCCAGCGCAGTACCGAGCAGGAGCGCGCTCATGCCGCCGATCAACGGCATGCCGAGGCCGAACAGGACCAGGCCACGCGCATTACTCCGCAGGGTTTCGAGCTGCCGACCCGCCTTGATGCCCATATCCAGCAGGAACAGGCACAGCACGCCGTAAAGGGGTGTGACCAGGAATTCCTCCAACTGGCTCCGCCCCACACCCTGCGCACTGGCGCCAATCAACAGGCTGCCCAATAGCAATATCACACTATGGTTACTGAAAAGGCCGGCAAGCGCGTGATCCTTCTCTGCCTCTGCGGATTCCGCCGGCAGCGGTAATACGCGACGCGCCAGCCAGATTCCGCTGATGACAGCCGGGATTTCCATTGCCACCATCAGGACGACCATGTGCCCGCTGAACGACAGTCCCTGCACCTGCAGATAGGTTACGGCCGCCATGAAGGTGACCACGCTGACCGACCCGTAGTGTGCGGCGACGACCGCCGCATCCTCTGGATTCAGATTCGTCAACCGGCGTAACGCCGCGAATCCCAGCAATGGCATGACAAAACTGAACAGCACGCCGAAGAACAGCAACAGCCAGGCGGTGCCTGCCAGCCCTTCGGTTGCCAGGGCAACGCCCCCCTTGAAGCCTATCGCGATCAGCAGAAAAAGGGTGAGTGATTTGCTGAGATCCACTGGCAATTGCAGGTTGGAGCGCAATACGGCTGCCGCCATGCCCAGCAGGAAAAACAGGACGGCCGGACTCAGCAGGTTTTCAAGCACCACGGCGGTCATGCCGCGACTCCCGGCACCGCAACAGACCGCGCCGGCGCACGCAGAAAGCGTTTGCGGCCGAGCCGCTTTTCCAGCGCGGCTTCTGCACGCCGCGCCGCCAGCCTGATCGCGTTGTACAGATCCTCTGACAAGGCCTCCCCGACCAAAGTGACCCGGGGCGCCATCCTCACGACGATACGGCAGCGCTTGTCGACACCACCCCGCGTGCCGTTCACATCATCCAGATGCACCGAGACGCTGATGATACGGCCCACATTCCGCTCGCAGACTGTGGCCAACTGCTGCTGCACCGCCCCCACGAGGGCGGGCGTCAGGGTGAATGGGCGGGACTGGATTTCAATGTTCATCAGGATTTGCCTTCCATGTTGAAATGACAGGGCTTACGCTACCGCGCCATGATGATCCAAAAAAGAAGATTTTAATCACCCTCTAATCAATATTTAGTTGATTAATAACAAGGCCGGAGGCAGCGGTTGTCCAGATGAGAGACATCAACCTGAAACACCTCCACTACTTCTGGGTCGTGGCGCGGGAGGGATCGATCGCCGCTGCCAGCGAACGGCTGTTTGTCAGCCCGCAAACCATCAGCGCGCAACTCAAACAACTGGAGGCGCAGCTGCAACAGGCACTGTTCAGTCGCCGCGGGACCGGATTGACGCTCACACCAGCCGGCGAGACGGCACTGGGCTACGCCGACACCATCTTCGACCTGCGCCGTGAGCTGGCGGCCGCGCTCTCCGAGCATGCATCGGGTGGCGGCCCGCTGCGCGTCGGTATTGTCGATGTGGTGCCCAAGCTGATTGCCACCCTGATCCTGCAACCCATCACGAGGCAGGAGCCCCCGATGCGGCTGGTGTGCCAGGAGAGCGACCTGACCGACCTGCTCGCCCGGCTGGCAACACAGAAGCTCGACTTTGTGATCTCGGACCACCCGGCCACACCGGACCCGAACCTGCGCGTGTACAACCACGAACTGGGAGAAACCGGCATCAGCTTCATGGCTGCGCCCGCGCTGCTGGAAGGCCGGAGTAGCCCGTTCCCGTCACTGCTGCAGGACCTGCCCTTTCTGATGCCGGGCAGGCGCACCGCGCTCCGCACCATGCTGGAGTCCTGGCTGCTCTCCCAGGGCGTCACGGTGCGCATCGCCGGGGAATTCGATGACAGCGCACTGATCAAGGCCTTCGGGCAGACCGGCGCTGGCGTGTTCAGCTGCCCTACGGCCATTGAAGCCGAAGTGGCCCGGCAGTATTCCGTCTGCGTCATCGGGCGCACTCTGGCGTTGCGGGAGCGCTTCTACCTGATCAGCCGCGGCCAGAGGATCGACCAGGAAATCGTCCACACCGTGCTGGCGCGGGCCCAACAGGAACTCTTCACTCATGAGGCCGAACCGGCTCCAGCCATGCCGGGGCGTTGATTTGCCCCCACCGCTCGGCTACCGTTCCCGCTTTCCGATCGCTCCGGTACACAGACATGGCTCGCAAGAAAAGCGGTTTCCAGTTCGAACAGGCTCTCACGGAGCTGGAAGGCATCGTGAACCGGATTGAAGAAGGCGAACTGTCGCTGGAAGAGTCATTGGCAGCGTTCGAGAAAGGCGTGCAGTTGACGCGCGACTGCCAGAAAGCGCTCGACGAGGCCGAGCAGAAAGTCGAAATCCTGACTGCGGATACCGAGGCGGAAGACGCAGATGATGACCCGACTGCCGAGGAAGAGCCCTTCTGAACACGCGCACCCCGGCCGACCCGATCGCGCACTATCGCGAACGCAGCAACCAACTGCTGGTCGGCTGCCTGGAAAATCTGTCTGCTCCTGATGCTGCTCTACAGTCTGCCCTGCGCCACGCAGTACTGGGTGGCGGCAAGCGTCTGCGTCCTGGACTGGTGTTCCTGACAGCCGCAAGCATCGGCACGGTCACAGCGCTGACGGAGGCTGCTGCCGTGGCGGTCGAGCTGATCCACTGCTACTCACTGATTCACGACGATCTGCCCGCTATGGATGACGATGACCTGCGTCGCGGGCAACCCACCGTCCATAAGGCGTTTGATGAAGCCACCGCGATCCTGGCCGGGGATGCCCTGCAGGCACTGGCATTTCAGATGCTCTCGGACCCCTCGCTGGTGGCTGCACCGGAGATACGCTTGCGGATGATGCACCGGCTGTCGGCGGCATCCGGGGCCGCCGGAATGGTCGGCGGACAAGCACTGGACCTCGCCGCCATCGGCCGGACGCTGCCCATGACCGACCTGGAAACCATGCACCGTCTCAAGACCGGCGCGCTGATTCGTGCCTCGGTGGCACTCGGCGCCCTGAGCAGCCGCACCACCGGTACTCCGGCGGAGGATGTGCTTGGCGCACTGGATGAGTATGCACAGGCGCTCGGGCTGGCATTCCAGATTCGCGATGACATTCTGGATGTCACCGGCGCCACCCAAGAGCTGGGCAAACAGCAGGGCGCAGACGCCCGGCTCGAAAAGCCCACCTACGTCAGCGTGCTCGGACTGGAGGGTGCGCAGAAGGCCCTGCAAAGCGCCCATGAAGCCGCCCGTCGCGCCCTCGCGCGCCTGCCCGGCGATCATGGGGGACTACTGGCACTGGCAGATCATTTCGTGACGCGAAAACACTGATCAAAATCCCTCATTTGCTTGCCTCCGCCCCGGCACCGCCGTCATCATAGGGGACTTCCCATCTACCGCAGTTCCCGTCGTGCAGAAAAGCTTCGACAACATTCCCCGTCAGCGACCGCTGACGCCGCTCCTGGACCGGATCGAGAAACCGGCTGATCTGCGCTGCCTGCCGGAAGAAGACGTGCCGACGGTGGTCGATGAACTGCGGGAATATCTGCTGTTCACTGTAGGCCAGACCGGCGGTCATTTCGGCGCCGGCCTGGGTGTTGTCGAACTGACGGTCGCCCTGCACTACGTGTTCAGCAGCCCATGGGACCGCCTGGTCTGGGATGTCGGACACCAGGCTTACCCACACAAGATTCTGACCGGACGACGCGATGCCATGTCCACGCTGCGCCAGGCCGGCGGCCTGGCGGCGTTTCCGAATCGCTCAGAAAGCGAGTACGACACCTTCGGAACCGGCCACTCCAGCACCAGTATCAGTGCCGCACTCGGCATGGCACTGGCAGCCCGACAGCAGGGCGAACGCCGGCACGCCGTTGCGGTGATCGGCGACGGCGCGATGACTGCCGGCATGGCCTTCGAGGCACTCAACCATGCCGCCGACGTGGATGCCAACCTGCTGGTGATTCTGAACGACAACGACATGTCGATCTCACGCAATGTCGGCGGGCTGCACAACTATTTGGCGAAAATCCTCTCCAGCCGCACCTACACCAGCATGCGGGAGGGCGGCAAACGCATACTCAGCGAGCGGCCGACCGCGCGCGAACTCGTCAAGCGCGCGGAAGAACAGATCAAGGCCATGGTCACACCCGGCACGCTGTTCGAGGAACTCGGATTCAACTACATCGGCCCTGTGGACGGACATGACGTCCACCTGCTCATGCAGACTCTGCGCAACATGCGCGACCTGCGCGGCCCGCAGTTCCTGCACATCGCGACCACCAAGGGCAAGGGATTCCGGCCGGCGGAAATGGACCCGATTGGCTACCACGCCATCACCAAGCTGGAACCGGAGCCACCGGTCAAACCAGTCAAACCGAAGCCGGCAAAGAAGCCGAAATACTCGAATGTATTCGGCAGCTGGCTGTGCGACATGGCGCATGCCGATGACCGGCTGGTCGGCATTACACCCGCGATGTGTGAGGGATCGGATCTGCTCCGGTTTTCCCGTGAGTTCCCCAAGCGCTATCACGACGTCGCCATTTGCGAACAGCACGCTGTTACGCTCGCCGCGGGCATGGCCTGTGAAGGGCTGAAGCCGGTCGTCGCCATCTACTCCACCTTCCTGCAGCGTGCCTACGATCAGCTCATCCACGACGTCGCGGTGCAGAACCTCGATGTACTCTTTGCGATTGACCGCGCCGGACTGGTCGGCGAGGACGGGCCCACGCATGCCGGCAGTTTTGATCTGACCTACCTGCGCTGCATTCCGAATCTCGTGGTCATGGCGCCCTCAGACGAGAACGAGACCCGACTGCTGCTCAACACCGGCCACCACCACGATGGCCCCGCGGCCGTGCGCTATCCGCGCGGGACCGGGCCTGGCGCCGAGATCAGCAAATCACTGGAGGGCGTGGAGGTCGGGCGTGGCGTGCTGCGCAGACAGGGCGACAGCGTCGCCATTCTTTCTTTCGGAGCACTGCTGGCGCCTGCCATGAAGGCCGCAGAACGCACCAACTGTACCGTGGCAGACATGCGCTTCGTAAAACCCCTCGACGAAAAGCTGATCCGGCGCCTGGCCTGCTCACATCGTTTGCTGGTCACGCTGGAGGAGAACACCGTGGCGGGCGGCGCAGGCAGCGCGGTCAACGAATTCCTGCAACGGGAGAATATCCAGATGCCGGTCCTGAACCTGGGTCTGCCAGACCAGTTCCTGGAGCACGGCAAGCCGTCGGACATGCTGCGGGACTGCGGACTGAGCGCCGGGGGCATTGAAAATGCAATCGAAAACCGTCTCACGGAACTGGCCGGCGGCCGCCCGGCTTCCGGCCTGGAGCCCGCCGGCTGACGCGAAATGACCCGGCGGCCTGCTGTGCCTGAGAGTCAGTCGTCGAGCATGTGCCCGAGCTTGCCGGCCTTCGTTTTCAGATAACGCGCGTTGTGCGGATTGCTCTCGGTCTGCAGCGAGACCCGTTCGACAACTTCCACACCGGCCACCTGCTCCATGGCCGCCACCTTGAGCGGGTTATTGGTGAGTAGCCGGATGCGCTGGACACCGATGTGTTCGAACATTACCTGGCAAACCGCGTAATCACGCAGGTCAGCACCAAAACCAAGTTGCTCATTGGCCTCCACGGTATCAGCGCCGCTGTCCTGCAACTGGTAAGCCCGGATTTTGTTGATGAGGCCAATGCCGCGACCTTCCTGGCGCAGGTACAGAATCACCCCGTGTCCCAGCCGGGCGATCACCTCCATGGCGCTCGCCAACTGTTTGCCACAGTCGCAGCGCAGGCTGTGGAGGGCATCCCCGGTCAGGCATTCGGAATGAATTCGCGCAAGGACCGGCTCATCATCCTCAAAATTTCCGATCGTCAGGGCGATATGCTCCTCGCCAGTCTCCGGATCCTGGAAACCATGCATTTCGAACTCACCCCATTCAGTCGGCAGGCGTGCCGACGCGACGAACCGGAAGGACATCAGAATTCCGCGCTGCAGATCAGATCCCTGAATTGTACCACCGGGCAGCAATTCAACGGCGCAGTTCCATGAGCCCGGACTTTTCGCGCATCTCCACTTCGCGCAGAAATGTCATACCCAGCAGAACATACTGGGGATAGCTGCCCTCGATCACCACGGCGGGCACATTCAGCACTTCGATCTCACCCACCTGGACACGATCCAGGCGCACGCCGAAACCCTGCACCTGGCCACTGGCCGTCGTCACCAGGCCCTGCTCGCCGGAGGACCGATAGTCGAGCCCCAGACGCTGCGCTTCCTGGCTGTTCAGCGCCACGGCATTGGCGCCGGTATCGACGAGGAAACGAACCGACTCGCCATTGATGGTGCCCGGCGCAAAATAAGCGCCGGTCGGATCGGCCAGGATGCTGACGCTTTGTTCCTGCGGCTCGGTAAAATTGGTGTGAACGCCGCCGGAGACAGTGATCCGGCGAACCTCACCACCCACCTCGATGTCCGCATACTTTCCGGTCGCCTTGATCAGTTTCACGCCGGCGTGGCCGGTTTCACCGGCCCGCAGGAGCTGTTGCCGGCCGTTGATCAGCAGCATGGCGCGATCCTTGAACAGCGCCTGCACCGCCACGTGCACAGAAGCGCTCATGGCCGCTGTGCTGGTCAGGAGGAGGGAGAAAAGCGCGGCGTGCAGCAGTTTCAGTTGAATCGGAGTCATCGCGTTCAACCCACCAGCGCGATCAACGCCTGCAGGGCGATCAACGCATACACGCCTGCAATGACGTCATCAATCATGATGCCGAGTCCGCCGTGCACGCGGGCGTCGGCGACCCGGATCGGCCACGGCTTCCAGATGTCAAAGAGGCGGAACAGCAGGAAGCCGGCCACGATCCAGATCCACTCCACCGGGGCGGCCAGCATGGTAATCCAGTAGCCGATGATTTCATCCCAGACGATGCCCCCGTGATCGTGCACCCCCATGTATTTCGACGTGACATCGCAAATGGCCACACCCGCAGCGAAGCCAAAGACGATCATGCCCACGTAAAACCAGAGCGGCGCATCCGCGAACAGCAGATACGGTGGAATCGCCGCCACGGTACCCCAGGTGCCGGGCGCCTTGGGCGCCAGCCCACTGCCGAACCCGAAGGCGAGAAAGTGCGCCGGATTGCCAAAAACATTGGGCATGCGCACCGGAGTTTCAGAAGTGTCGGTATCCGCCGTCATGAGGTTGCTTCCTGTTGCCTGCTGCATCGACCAGACTGACACCCTGCCCAGCGGTTACGGTGCCAATGACAGACAGGGGAATCCCGAGTTCCGTTGCCAGACGCCCGACATCCGCCTGTTTCGATTCTGCCACAGTAAAACATAGCTCGTAGTCATCACTGCCGCTCCAGGCCCAGCGCCGGAGTTGCGCTTCCGGACACTCGCCGGCGGGCAGGCGGGGCGTTGGCAGCAGCGCCTCGTGAATCTCGATGGCCACTCCGCTGGCAGCAGCGAGGTGCGCCAGATCTCCTGCCAGACCATCGGACAGGTCAATCGCCGCACTGGCCAGACCGAGCAGCCGCTGCCCAAGGACCAGGCGGGCCTGCGGACGCTTATAGGCCGCCTGGCAATGCAGCGCTTCCTCACTTTCGGCGCCGGCGTTCAACAAGTGGAGGCCGGCGGCCGCGGCACCGAGTGTGCCGCTGACCATGATCCGATCCCCCGGCTGCGCCCCGTGCCGGGTGAGCCCCAACCCCGACGGTACCCAGCCGTGTACCGTCATGCAGATATTCAGCGGGCCCCTTGCCAGATTGCCTCCGACAATGGGGATCTGACAGGCACGCATGCAGTCCGCCAGTCCCCCGGCAAACCGCTCAACCCACGCTGCCTGCGCTTCCGGCAGCGTCAGGGCACAGGTGAAAAACGCCGGTTGCGCACCCTGAGCCGCCAGATCACTGGCGCTGACCGCGAGCGACCGCCAGCCGATATCGGCAGCGTCCATGTCTTCCAGAAAATGCACACCGGCCACCAGATTGTCCGTGCTCACCGCAATGCGGCAGCCATCGGGCGGTGCGATCACCGCACAGTCATCGCCGCTGCCCAGGCGCACCCAGTCGCGCTGGACGACATCGTTCAACGGATTGCAGTAGCGTGCGATCAGCGAAAACTCATCCTCCGGGGGATGGGCTTCTTCAGACATGGGATGGGCCCGGCGGGGAACGCACGCGTCAGGAGGCCGGGCGCGCCGCTTGCCGCTCGATGCCACGCAGCTTGATGGCAAGCTGGTCGAGCACACCATTCACAAACTTGTGTGCATCGGTCGCGCCGAAGGTGCGGGTGAGTTCAATCGCCTCACTGATGACGACCCGGTAGGGGACGTCCAACTGGTTTTTCAACTCGAAGGTGGCCAGGCGTAACACGGCCCGCTCGATCGGCGTCAAGCGTTCCGCCTCACGATCCAGATGCGGCGCAATCTCTGCATCAATGTCGTCCAGTTGCCGCAGCACACCACCCATCAGGTGGCTGAAGTATTGACCATCCACCTTGGCCGGATCTGCTTCTGCGAGATGCTGGGCAACCACTTCATTGGCCGGTTGCTTGTTCATCTGCCACTGGTACAGCGCCTGCAGGCAGAGACGGCGCGCACGCCTGCGCCCCTGGATATTCACACCATTCGCAGCCATCAGGTTGGCCCGGGCAGGGAGGCTTGCAATTCCACCATCTCGAGCACAGCCCGGGCGGCTTCCCCCCCCTTGTCGCCACGATCGAGTGCAGCCCGTTCCACCGCCTGCTCCTCATTGTCCGTGGTCAGCACACCAAAGGCGACCGGCACGCCAGTGCGCAGGGAAACATCGTTGATCCCGCGGGCACATTCCGCACACACGTAATCGAAATGCGGCGTGCCACCACGGATCACAGCACCGAGGGCAATCACCCCGGCTGGCTTCAGACGCTGGATAATGCTTTGTGCCGCCAGCGGCAGTTCGAACGCCCCCGGCACCCGGCATACGAACACACGCTCATCGAGCACGCCCGCCTCGCGCAGTGCACGCAGTGCGCCTTCTACCATGGGGTCGACCACAAACGCGTTGAAGCGTGCCGCCACGACCACGTAGGTGCGCTGCATGGCATGGGGGAACGAGGTGCTTTCGTAGTCGATCCCCTTGTTGGAGTTGGGCGTATTCATGACTGATTCCACTCAATGTATTCAACAACTTCCAGTTCAAATCCGGAGAGCGCCCGGAACTTGATGGGCGAACTCAGGAGACGCATACGGCGGACACCAAGATCCTGCAGGATCTGTGACCCGGTACCTACCATCCGGTACCCTTTGATGTCCGCGGGCGGGTCATCGGGCGTACCGCTCAGGCTCGCCAGCACTTCGTCCGGGGTTTCCGCATTCGACAACCAGACCAGTACGCCGCAGCCCTCATCGGCAATTCGCGCAAGCGCACGGCCGGTGGTCCAGCCGGAACCCCGTCCGGACTGAATATGCCAGGTGTCCCGTAACGTGTTCTGCACATGTACACGAACCAGTGCGGCCTCTGCGGCGCGCACGTCGCCGGCAACCAGGGCCGCATGCAGGTGATGCTGGATCTCGTCCTGATAAACGTACAACTGAAAGGTACCAAACTCGGTCTGCACTTCCTGCTCGCGCACGCAGGACACCGTTCTCTCCTTCATCGAACGGTAGGCGATCAGATCCGCAATGGTGCCTACCTTCAGGCCATGGGCGCTGGCGAAGCGTTCCAGGTCGGGACGCCGCGCCATGCTGCCGTCGTCATTCATAATTTCGACGATCACCGCGGCGGGTTCACAACCCGCCAGCCGCGCCAGATCACAACCCGCCTCCGTATGACCGGCCCGGCGCAAAACCCCACCGGGCTGCGCCATGAGCGGAAAAATGTGACCGGGCTGCACGATATCTTCCGGACGGGCATCCTGCGCCACTGCAGCCTGGACGGTCCGGGCCCGATCTGCAGCGGATATGCCGGTGGTGACACCCGTTGCGGCCTCAATGGACACCGTGAAATTGGTGGAATAGGCGGTACGATTGCGCTCCACCATCAGCGGCAAACGCAACTGCTCGCAGCGCTCCGAGGTCAGCGTCAGGCAGATCAGTCCCCGTGCATGGCGCGCCATGAAGTTGATATGCTCCGGCGTAACCTTCTCCGCAGCCAGAATCAGATCGCCTTCATTCTCACGGTCTTCATCATCCATCAGGATGACCATGCGGCCCTGCCGCATTTCCTCGATCAGTTCCTCAACGCCAGCGAACAAATTCTCATTCTCCCCGGCAGCATCTCCGACCAGATGGATACCGGCGCGGCCTCCACCGGGCGATTTGGACTGGGTCATTGCCTTGCCTCCAGCAGACGTTCAAGGTAACGCGCAACCTGATCCACTTCCAGGTTCACGCGCGAACCCACCTGATAGGTTGCAAAGATGGTGTGCTGCAGGGTATGTGGGACAATATTCACAGAAAACTCATGCGTGGCCGCCGTATTCACGGTCAGACTCACGCCATCGATGGTAACCGACCCTTTGGCTGCTACAAAGCGGGCCAGTGGTTCGGGCACACGCACCTGGAAGCGGGTTGAACGCGCATCCGGCTGAATCCCCACGATCTCGGCCAGACCATCCACGTGCCCCGATACGAGGTGCCCGCCCAATGGCTGCCCAGCCAGCAGGGCACGCTCCAGATTGACCGGCGCACCGGCATCCAATCCACCCAGCGAAGTACAGTTCAGGGTTTCCACCGACACATCGGCCTGGAAGGTTTCGCCACTGCGCGAGACCACAGTCAGACAAACACCGTTCACAGCGATGCTTTCGCCCAGTGCAAAGGACGCCAGGTCCCAACCCGGCGCACGCACTGAGATCCGCCGGTCGCCGCCCAACGCCTCCGTGTGCAGCAGTTCACCCACTGCAGTAATGATCCCCGTAAACATTCAGCTCTCCTCCGGCACCGCCGTGATGCGCAGATCCTCGCCGATCTGCCGGACATCCCGGATCGACACCCGTA